>CAWUIU010000006.1:0-26026 GCA_963922285.1 uncultured Oligoflexia bacterium
GAGAGAACTAGCAGTATCGGTAATAGAATCCATTGCCAAAGAGCAAAATTATTAAGAAGGCCAAAGTAAATAAGCGCACTATGAGTTAAAACAATATTTGGTAAACCCGAGGGTTTAATATAGCGACAAAAAACGATGTAGATGGAACTAACTGGTTTAAGGAGAACATAGTCTAGGTTACCTGTTTTAAGATCTTCGGAAAACATCCAAAAATTTGTACTTAATAGCGTTGTGTTTAAGGCGTTTATACTTAGCATAAAGGCTACAAAGAACATGAATTCAGGTCTTGACCAAACACTGATATTATCAACATGATCATAAAGAAACTGAATCTTAAAATAAGCGCTAGAAGTAAATAAGAGATCCATGATGATTAGAAGAACAAATGAAGTTCTAAAACTCATTGCTTGGCTTAAACTTGTTGAAAGATATCTCTTATAAACAGAAAAGTAATGTCTTGTCTCGCTAATAAAGTTCACTACATACCCGCCGCTGTGTAGTTTCTAATTCCACGCTTCCAAACAATCATTGTCAAAATAAGAATAAAAGCGAACCAAGAGCCAAGTGTTCCAAAAAAGCTTAACATATTTACATCATGACCCATAAATATTTTGATTGGATAATAGGTTAAATATGGGAAAGGTGTATAGTTTAAGACTTGCTGCCAAAGTTCAGGAAAGAAATCCAGTGGAAAAACCGCACCTGATAGAAAGACTGTAACAACCTGAAGGCTAACACGTATAATCCATGTTTCTTCTAACCAGAATCCTAAAATACCTGTTAGATATTGCAGAGTGTACCAAAAGATACTGACGTAAAGACAAGCAACTATTCCTCTAAAGAAGTGTAAGAATGTAATCGTTTCAAGAATTCCTGTTGCTAGGAAGATGCCTAAAGTAACACATGAGATAAAAAGTTGAATGACTTGAAAGCCAATAAAACTCGCAGTATGGAACTCCCAAAAATTAAATGGATAGATAAGATAACTACTTATTCGTCCCATTCTTATATCAACAGCGAGATTCATTGCCGTATGACCTTGACCAATCTGTGAGACCACAAAACTCCATATGTGATAAGTGATCATAGCAGAAAAAGTATAGCCTTGGATTGTTGACTCATCACTTGAAGTAAAGATTGTCTTCCATAGACTATACTTAACAAAAAAGAAGATGAGGGCTGGACCTAAAACTTGCAAAAAGAAGTTGAGCTTATAGGCTGTTTGTTTCGCCCATGAAATTTTAATTGTCTGTATCCACTTACTTGAATTGCTCATTAACTTTTAATTACCTTGTAAGATCTCGGGATTTTCCATAATCGATTTCATAACCTTTTCAATAGGCATTTTCTCAGTATGGAAGTCAATAACTGGGTATTTCGAAATGATAGCGCTACTGATTTCTCGAAGTTCACTTTCATCTATTTTAAGTTCAATTTCACGACAAGAGTTAAAACACTCAATTTCAAAGCTATTTAAAAAATCGTCTTTAGGATCAATTGCTTTATCAAAAGTAAAATAGACACTTTTTTTATGACCGAGAACTTTTTCAAATTTCTTGATTGGGCCGTCAAAAGCTTTCTTACCACCGGCAATAAGAACTAAGTCTTTACAGAGAGCTTGTACATCCTGCATATAGTGTGATGTTAAAATAACAGTGAGGTTATTTTCTTTATGATAGTCTCTAATAAAATTTCTGATGTTTTCTTGCGCAACTAGATCAAGTCCAATTGTTGGCTCATCAAGAAAGAGAACTTCTGGCTCATGTAGGAGCGAAGCCATCAGCTCAAGTTTCATTCTTTCGCCAAGAGATAGCTTTCTTACATGGATATGAAAGAGCTCTTTAACTCCTAGCATTTCTCCCATCATATTAAGTTTTTGATTAAACTTATCATCAGGTATTTCATAGTATTTTTGCAAAAGCAGGAATGAGTCTAGGGCTGGGATGTCCCACCAAAGTTGAGACTTTTGCCCCATCACAAGTGCTATCTTCTTTCTAAAATCTTTTTCTCGAGCGGAAGGTGTGTGGCCTGCAACTTGAATTGTTCCTGAACTAGGAACAATAATTCCTGTAAACATCTTCATTAGCGTTGTTTTTCCTGCACCGTTTGGTCCAAGAAGACCGACAATTTCCCCACTAGGGATATTGAGATCAAAACTTTCAACAGCATATTTATGAATCGGATCACGCTTATAAAATGACTTAATCGCTCCAGTGATTCCAGGCTCTTTTTTGTAACTTGTAAACTTTTTCGATAAACTATTAGCAATAATCATAGATGTGATCCTACTACAAAGAATGGAGTTTTGTTATTAAAAGATTATTTCTGGCCATCGACATTCCAGAAGATACAAGAGACGAGCTTTTGGACCTAAGGATCAGTTCTAACGAAGTGAATTGGACAAGGTGGGAAAACTACCACTTAACCTTAAAGTATCTTGGAGACTCGGTGAGTCGAAAGGTTGAGTCGGACATTATTTATAAACTAAATCGCTTGAGATTTCCAAAGTTCTCAGTAGCTCTATCGTCAGTTGGATTTTTTGGTTCAGAAAGGGCTCCTCGAGTTTTATGGGCGGGTATTGATAAGAATCCTACTTTAAGTCTTATGCAAAAAGAGATTGTCGACTCCTTGAGAGGACTTGATCTCAATCTTGAAAAAAAGAAATTTGTCCCACATGTGACTCTTGGCAGGCCTTCACGAAACCTATCCTACGAACAAGTGGCAGAGTTCTTAAAGGCACATTCGACTTATCGTTCTGAGGAGATCGATGTTGATCGATATTTTTTAATGGAGAGTCAACTAACGAGGCAAGGGGCACACTATAGTATTGTTGAAGAATTCGAATTAGAGGAAATGGGGGATATATGAGAGTCAGTTTTATTGTTCATGGTAAAGTGCAAGGTGTCATGTATCGTAAATCATTTTGCTACGGATGTTTTAAAAGAGGTTTAAAAGCTGGTGCAACAAATCTCCCTGATCGTTCAAAGGTCCTTTGTTCTGTCGAAGGAGATGAGGAGTTGATCAATAAACTAATTGATGATCTAACAGGTTTGAAAAAGATCAATTCCTGGGGGGCAAAGGTCGAGAGTGTTGAAAGAGTCGAGAACTTTCATGAGTATAGCAATCATGATTACGATAATCTCGATATGAAGAGCGGATTTTCCTTAATGGGTGTTATTGTTAATATATAAGGGGCTGTGCTCTCGCAGAATTTTAACTTGCGAGGTTATAATTTATAACTGGTCAAATTTTGTGGCATAAATTTGCTACATGGAATTTTTCAGACGCCCCAGCGTCTAATGTATTCATAAGTAGCTATTGAGGCAGCAACTGATACATTAAGGCTTTCTGTTAGACCATACTGCTTTATTTTAACAAATTGAATATTTGGATATTTGATTTCGTCTTGATCTCTAAGAGAGAGCGGACCAAATTCTTCATGACCAAAAATAAAAGCTGACTTCTCTGGGAGCTCAACACTTCCAAGAAATTCACTTGCTTTAGAGTCAAATGTAATAGGTATATAGTCGAGTTCTTTTAAGCGTGTATATGATTGTTCGAAAGATTCGAGCCAGTAAATCTTAACTCTCTTGAGAGCACCTTTGGCCGGAGTTGGGTCAAAGAATTTAGTCCCAATAATATGAACTTCTCTAATTGAGAAAGTCTCAGCTGTTCTAAGAATTTTTCCAAGATTAAAGTTTCCCTTTAAGTGATCGAGTACGAGAATAAGTGAGTGTTTCCCTTCCTTAGCTTCTTTGGCGTTGATTTCACACTCTTTTTCAAATTTTTTGGCAATAAATGCTCTGGTTTTTTTGCTCATATGGACCTATTTTTGACTATATGCCATACTATTATCATGCATAGGTTAATTCTACTACTATTGATAAGCTTTTTTTCAAGTGCCAAGATCGCACCTGTGGGTAAAGTTAATTATCTTATTGAACTATTAGAGATTAAAAATAAGTTTGATATTCAAGTTCTTAAAAGTCGAGATCGTTTATCAAAAACTTTCCTGGTTGATGCTTCATCTCTTCGCTTTTTTAATCGAGTACATGAAAAGGTCTATCCATGGAAAGGATTAAAAGAGAGATACGTAAGCTACTTTCAAACTCAGTTCAAAGAAGAAGAAATAAATAAACTCATTGCTATTTATGAATTACCAGAAATTAAAAAGCTAAAACAAGAGTTTAAGTTTTCAGAAAATCGTATCCTAAAAGAATTCTTTGACTCAAAAGAAAAACTTTTAGAATTTAATAAACTTTATAATCGAAGTGATCAGGTTAATTAGCCTTAACAATAGTTCTAATAGGGAATGGAATCGTTATCCCATGCTTATCAAAACTTTGCTTAATTAAAATAACGGCATGATGACGTGACTCGAGGTAAGCTTTTTCATTAAAATATTTTATCCAGACTCTAACTGTTAGATTAATCGATGAGTCTCCAAATTCATGAAAGAAAACTTCAGGGTCCATATTTTCAATGAGATTAGGAATACCTTTAATGGCATTCTTAGTTACTTCTTCTACTAATTCTAAGTCATCTTCATAAGAGACTCCTACTTGTAAATCAATTCGACGCTTAGGAGTGCTCGTGTAATTCGTCACTGGTTTTGTAAACATGTCTTTGTTAGGGATGTGAATTTCAAGCCCTTGAAACGTTGTTACGTGAGTTGTTCTTAGTTCGATGCCCGTTACTTCTCCAACAAAATCATCGATTTCAACGATATCGCCAATTTTATATGGTTCTTTAATTGAAATAAAAACACCTGACACGAAATTAGAGGCTATTTCTTGAAAGGCAAAACCAAGCGCGATACCAATGACCCCGGCACCGGCAAGAATTGAAGTTACAGTTTTTTCTAGACCTAAGACTTCAAGAGCTGCAAAAAGACCAAAGACATTGATAAGTACGAAAGAAAATGTTTCTAATAAGTCGATGACAGATCGACTTTCAAAGATTTTAGGTAAAACTCTTTTGGCAGCATGCTTCACAGATTTAGCAAAATAGAAGAACATGACGAGTATAAGAGCGGCAATGACGATATTTGGAATATACTTTATCGAAATTTCATACCATTCAATGATTCTTTGTTTTAATAGTGTAATCGCGCTTTCAAAATTCATAACATTATTTTAGGCAGATTTTCTTACACTGGCAAATTTGGGAATAAGTGCTACTGCAATAAGGATAATGAATGCTCCAGCTATATTCATGGCATTAAGAGTCTCTTCGAAAAACAGATATCCAGATAGACTTGCAAATATAGACTCACTCAAAAAGACAATGCCTACGATATGAGCAGGTATTCTTTTCTGTGCTTCCATTTGTAATGAAAAAGCGATTAAAGAAGAAAAAATTGAGAGTAATAAAAAGCCATATAGACTAGATGGAAATATTAGAGCTTTATTTGAGTAAAGAGGTGAGAGGTCAGGAAGGCCTTCCATTAATAAACCAAAAGGAATGGCAATTAATCCCATAAAGAGACATTGAATGAAATTAAAGTTTAAGGGGGCGACTTTCTCAGCATAGCGATCAACGATAAGAATATGGATAGAGAAAAATAGTGCCGATAAAAGGACATAGATATCGCCGGTGTTGAGTCCACTTAAATCGAGATTACACATGAGTGCAATACCAAACATTGCTATGGCCAAGAGAAGCCAAAATGTTTTTCTAAGCTTCTGCTTGAGTACGAATACCGAGAGTATTGGTGTAAAGACAGCGTAGAAAACTGTTAAAAAACCAGACTTTGCGAGAGTGGTCATGGCAACTCCAATCGTTTGTAATTGAAGTGCGGCCATTAAAAAAATAGCACAGATAAATCCTTCTTTAAGATGCTTGAAGCCGTGGCGATATTTTAGAATTGGTAATGCTATTAAGCCTGCAAAAATGTATCTCAGGCAGTGAGACCAAATTGGTGAATAATCGGCGAAAGTCCATCTGGAGCCTGCAAAGGCGAAACCCCAGATTGCACAAGCAAGTACTAAAAGTGCCATGGAAACTTAGAATAGTCCTGATCTCTTTTTTCAAGAAAGGCATCTCGACCCTCAACAGCTTCATCTGTTCCATAAGCGAGTCTTGTTGCTTCTCCTGCAAAGAGTTGTTGGCCAACAAGTCCGTCGTCAAGAAGGTTGAAACCAAACTTTAACATTCTCATTGCCGTCGGTGACTTTGAATTCATTTCACGAGCCCATTCAAGAGCTACGTCTTCAAGTTCATCGTGAGGAACCACTCGATTAACCATTCCCATTTGAAAAGCTTCTTCAGCCGAGTAATTAAAACCACAGAAGAAAATTTCTCTGGCAAATTTTTGTCCACATTGTCTTGCAAGGTAGGCTGATCCGTATCCTGAATCAAAAGATCCAACATCAGGGTCAGTTTGCTTAAAGATTGCGTGTTCTTTTGAAGCAATCGTCATATCACAGACCACGTGAAGAGAGTGACCGCCACCAACTGCCCAACCTGGTACAACGGCCATAACAACTTTAGGCATGAAGCGGATAAGTCTTTGTACTTCAAGAATGTGAAGCCTTCCCAGTTTTGCAGGGTCTTTTTCGCCATTGTCATCAGCGTACTTGTATCCATCTTTTCCACGAATTCTTTGATCTCCACCTGAGCAAAATGCCCAACCTGCATCTTTAGGAGAAGGTCCGTTTCCTGTGATAAGAACAACTCCAACGTCGCTTGTCATTCTCGCATGATCTAGAGCCTGGTATAATTCATCAACGGTTTGTGGACGAAAAGCGTTTCTTACTTCAGGTCGGTTAAAAGCAATTCTCACAGTACCTTGATCTTTGGCACGGTGATATGTGATATCATTAAAGTTAAAACCTTCAACTTCGTTCCATTTTTCAGGATTAAATATTTCAGAAACTTTTTCCATTATTATTCCTCGATTATCTTAATTATTTCAGACTTGAATTCTTCGAAGTAATTACCATGGTATGGATAGCTTTTAAAGTGATGCTCGAGACCCTTTAAAATAAATTTTAATTCGTAGCAGTGAAGATAAATTCGATCACTCTGACTTCCCTTATACTTCATATCTCCAAGAATAGGTGATCCAAGTGACTTCATGACCACTCTAAGTTGGTGAGTTTTTCCTGTTTTAGGATGTAGCACAAAAAGACGCAGGGAGTCTTTTAAGGACTTTGCCTTGAACGTCGTCATACTTGGGTTTTTCAGTGATCTAGAGAGTTTGTAGGCCCCGTCTCTTGCTGGGAGAATATCTCCCTTCACACTACCTTGCTTTTTACTTGGTCTAAGCTCAGATAGAGCAAGGTAGGTCTTTTCAACTTTTCTGGAGCTAAATAATTCACTAAGCTCCTTCGCTACTTGACTTGTTTTAGCAAAGAGAATGAGACCAGAAGTTACCTTGTCCAGCCTGTGAACAGGATAAAGCTCAATTTTAAGGTCCTTCTTGAGTTCAGTGACCAAGCCAGGTTGTTCTCCTTCATTATGAAATGAAACTTCTGGGTTCTTTGAAACCACGACAAAGTGTGCTTTATTTGCTATAACTTGATACATAAATGTTTTATAGAACCTTTGAGGGCATGTGACAAATAGTCAAAATGTGAACATTAAATTATTATCAATTTTAAAAGAGTCAGGAATCTCCTATGAGGAGATTATCTTTGATCAACAACCATCTCGAGAAGAAGCTCTCGCTCTGCGTGCAAAAAGGAAAGCTATGGGAGCGAAGAGTATCTTGTTTAAAGATAAAAAGGATTTCCGTGTTTTCACTTTAGCTCTTAATATGGAAGTTGATTCTAATAAAGTGCGAAAAATTCTTGGATCAAACAAGCTTCGCTTTGCTACACATGAAGAATTGATGGAACACTGTGGAGTGGTTAAAGGAGCTCTTCCTCCTATTGTAAAAAATGTTTATCCATTTTCTCACTATATTGATAAATCTATTTACGATCATGAAGTTTTGGCATTTAATGCTGGAGTCCTAGGGCATACGATTATTTTAAAAAGAGATGATTACCTCAAGCTTATTGATGCTGAGGTTTGTGAGTTTTCGAAATCATGAGTTACTTAATTGTTAAAGATATAAAGAAAAATTTTGATAAGAAGGCAATAGCCCAACTCCATGGGGTGAGCTTTGAAGTTGAGAAGGGACATCTTATATCGATTATTGGTCCATCAGGTACAGGGAAGACCACTCTTTTTAAGGCCATTGCAGGAGAAATAGACCTTGATGATGGACAAGTGACTTTGAATGGATCGCAAATAAAGAGAGTTGATCTAGCTTTTTTAAGTTCTATCAATGATCTGAATCCAAGAAAGAATGTCATTGAAAATATAATGTTTGGTTTACATGAAACTTCACTGCATGAAGATGATAAACTTGATCTTGCCAGGGATATGATAGAAGTCTTTGGTCTTGAATACAAAGATAAGAAAAGGCTTGAAGAGTTATCTGCTGGACAGCTACAAAGAGTAAGACTTGCCAGAGCGATTATTAAAAAGCCAAAACTTCTCCTACTTGATGAACCATTTACAAATTTAGATGAGTTTTTAAAAGCGGAGCTCATGAATGAGCTGTTAGAAATTTTAGAGCAGAGAGAAATAACCACTGTTCTCATTACTCATCATTTACAAGAAGCCTTTTCTCTCAGTAACAAAATCCTCTTTTTAGCAAACGGAAAAGTCATTCAATATGATACGCCTGAGAATATTTATAAAAGACCAATCGATGTTTTTACTGCTAGATTTACTGGAGATGTGAACTTAGTTGCTAGCAACCTTGTTAATATTGATCGACAAACTATTCACCTTAAAAACCCATACGGTGAGTATAAGCTTCCTAATGATCATGGTGATCGTAAGAAGTTTCTTTATCTTGCTTGTCGTGCTGAAGATATTGTCATCGATGAAAAGGGGGAAGTGTCTGGAAAGGTGATTAGGTCTGAATATCGTGGTGCTTATTATAGTTATCGATTACGAACAGGGGAGAAGAACCCTGTCATCTTCAATACCCAAACTAAGCTAGAGCTTGGACAGAGGATTCGCGTTAGTTTAAAAAATGGATTTACGCTGCCGATTTAACTACTATTTATATTTTATTATTTGTAGACCAACTTGCTCTAAAATTTGATTATAAAGGTGAGTTAATCTTCTTGGTGTCATATTCTCCTCTTTCAGTATAGTACATTGAAGAGAAAAAATGTTTTCATCATTACTTACAAAAAGATAATTTTGAATCTGTTGTCGAAAAGGATCTAACTTTAAGTAAGTCTTTGCAAAGAGTTCCATGCCTGTAAATACGTTTGGAAAAGGAAGAGGTTATCAAGATCCAAACTATCGCTTTGATATAGAAGAGGCTAAGAATGTTTTAAAAAGAGCTGGCTTTAATCTCTCTAATTTACCTCCCTTAAAAATTACTGCAACTACTCATGCAATATCAAGGATTAAGTCAGAGTTCTTTGTTAGAAGTTTTGCGAGAATTGACTGGAAGGTTAAATTGGAAACTGTTTCATGGGTGGAGTTGATTAAGAAGACGAAGAATGGTGATTATCAAGTATATTATGCAGGTGAGTCCTATGATTATATTAATTTACTCAATTTTCTAGGGAAGTATTACTCTGGTAATATCGGTACTGAAAACGCTAGTAACTTGAGAAGTGATGAGATTTTTTATTTGTTTAATCAACTAAAAAAAAGTCCAATAAACTGGTGCAGCTAATAAGTCTTTAAGGTCGAGACTTTGTGTACGCTTGTGTAGTTTAAGAATTCTTAACATCAGTTTAGAGAATCTGTTCATATGGACTAATCTAAAATTGATTCCACAGAAAATTACTAACAACACCATGGTACTCATTTGCCCGTCTAGCCAGAGAAAGTTCGACTACTCGGTTTTCATCGAGCCCTTTAACCTTAAAAACTTTGAGTTTGTTCTTCTTTAAGCTACTTTGAATGATGTGCTCTGGAAGTCGTCCCCAACCTAGGCCAGCCTGAATTAGTTTTAATTTTGAGTCAAGATCATCCACATACCATTTCTTCGCTTTTTCAAGAACACCAAATTTTCGATCTTCATCTTCTAGTGTACTTCGAACAATAACTTGAGGATATTTTTCAAGATCGCTTTGAGTGACACTTCTTTTTTGTAATACTGGATGATTTGCTTCAATAACAAGAGGCATATTTAATTGACCAATAGTTTTAGTTTCTAGATCAATCCTATTTTGTAGTAACTCGACGATAGCAATATCGACTTTCTTCAATAAAAGTAGTCTCTCTCCACTAAGAACTTCACGATTAAAGACGAGCTCGGTTTCAGGGAAATCTTTTTCGAGTTTTTTGAGTACGGGCGTTACTTGTTCTAAAGGCCATAGAGCCGTCATGGAAAGTCTGATTTTTAGCTCCTGATTTTTAGACAAAGTTTTGGCATACATTTCAAATTCATCGAAGCTTTTTAGAACATCTTCAGCTTTTTCGAGTAGCTGAACACCGTACTTTGTGAGACTAGGACGGTAGTTAGATCGATCAAGAAGGAGTAGGCCCAATTCGTCTTCGAGGTTGTTTATAGCGTATGAAACTGCTGATTTTGCTCGATGAAGCTTCTCACTAGCTTTTGTAAAACTTCCGGTTTCACTCACTACTTTTAACACGTAGAGTTGATCAATATTCATAACTTAGCCCTTTGCATGTTCTTTTATTAGAACATCATTCTCGTAATTATATACTTTTTTTTGAACAGAAACAAGAGTAGACTTAGACCAAGATTTGAAAGATACATAACAAACAGGAGAAAAAATATGAAAACTTTATTTGTAATCTTATCGACACTTTTACTAACTCAATTCACTTTTGCTGATAAATCTCACACTGTTGATACTTCAAAAAGTAAACTACTTTGGCTCGGTACTAAGGTAACAGGTAAGCATAATGGTGATATCAAGTTTAAGTCAGGAAAAGTTGTTACTGATGATAAAGGTGTTCTCAAAAGTGCAGAGTTTGTTGTTGATATGAATACTATCAATACGACTGACTTAACAGGTGAGTGGAAGCAAAAGCTTGATGGCCACCTTAAGAATGCAGACTTCTTTAATGTAACAAAATTTGGAACTTCTTCTATGAAGCTTAAGAAAGTTAATTCAATAAAGGGTGATGTTTATAATGTGACAGCCGACTTAACAATCATGGGTAAGACTCAACCTATTACTTTTGATGTAACTTTTAAAGGTAAGTCTGCTAAAGGAAAACTTAAAGTTGATAGAACGAAGTGGGGTATCAAATATGGCTCAGGTTCATTCTTTAAAGGTCTTGGTGATAAGATGATTAATGATGAATTTACACTTGATTTTAATCTTGCTCTTAAGTAGAAAATTATCATAATAAATATATGGAAAGGCCCTGTTAAGGGCCTTTTTTAATTTTGATAAATATTCATATAAGTTTTAGAAACGACATCAAAGAGTGATTCCTCTGAATCCTTTTTATGATCTCCCATTCTCCACCAGTGAAGAAGATAAGGAACTTTCTTGTGATAAAAGACATTTCCTGGCTTTCCTTTATTAAAGACTCTCTTTACATCTGACTTAGAAAAGCTTCGATCCCAAATAGTGACTTCATCGATAGATCCTTCGAAGAAGTAACCATTGTTATTGTAAGAGCCAAGAGTCATTGGTGCACTTCCAAATCCACTGAATGCAAGTTCATACTCGAGTACTTTTTCACCGTCAAGATAGCCCGTAAATTTATTCTTATGTTTCGTTACAACATAGTGGTGCCATTCATCATCGCTATAATTAATGTTTTTTTCAACTGAATGATATTGATTTCCGTCATGAAGACCTAGTACGAGTCGATCATTTTTTACCGACATATTCAGGGCAGACCCAAAATTATCGCCTCGATGAAAATTGATCAGACGTTTGTCGTTCTGATTAATTCCCGTTTTAAACCACAGTGAAATTGCAAAATGCTTATCGTTCTGAATAACTTGGTTGGACGGAAGATAACGAAAGCTTTTGTCTTCTTCTAGTATAAGGTGCTTTTTATTCTTTAGAGAGACTTCGTTAAACTTAAGTTCTCTACTGTTGGCTAGTCTGTACGACTTTATTAGAAAAGAGAGTTGTCTACGACTCTTTTTTCCTTGTATCTTGGACATCATCTTGAACTCATTTAACTTATCCTGAGCCTTCTTTATATTAGCTAAGGCCTTCTCTCTTTTCTTCGTATCTAGTTTGTTAATCTCTTTATAAGCAGCCTTCAATATCTTCACGACTTCTCTTTGTGAAGCCACTTTTTCTTGATAATTAACGCTCAGTTTCTTATATGTACGATGAGAGTTCGCATGAGAAATAAAGAAAGATGTATGTGGATATTTTATATTCTCAGGAAATCCTGTATCACCATCGATTTGCACTTCGGCCATCGCTAGCTTATGAAATCCTAGTTTTGAATCAATTATTCTTGCGCCAGTTAATTTAAGACCGTAGAGATTTTTAACATCCAAATTTTCATTTTCAATTATTTCATCTTGCATACTTCCGCACTCTGTAAGAAGTCCAAGATTATATCCTTCTCGACCTTCACTATCAAAGCACTTTCCTTCTAAATGGGAAAAAGTAAATTCAAGTGGGAGAGCTAGATTTTCTGGTAAATCTTCTTCAAGAGTTTGATCTTGTTCGTTTGTAGCCTTCTCTTTATTTGCTTTTTCATCTTCGCTTATAATGACTTGGTCATTAATCGATTCGTTAATGTCTTCATCTACATCATTACATGAATACAAAAGGCTCAGTAATATAATTAAGTACAAAGATTTCAATATATTGTCCTTATCGTTCGATGGTATTTGTCGACAAATATCATATCGTCACATTTTACTGTAAAACTAAGGCATAATTAGAATAATAATTATTAATACTTAAATAGTATGCTGACCCTGACGATAAGTACTTGTCTAACTAAAGAAGAGGTAAGTTATGAAATATAAAGGGCCACTATTTTTTTCTCAATCTAGTGTAAAAGGAGTTGGAGAGTTTGCGCATTTCTTAATTGAGAATTCAATTCTTTTTAGATGGAATTATTTTAAAAATAGACCTCGAAATACATATCTTCTTGTGCGTTCATTTCTTGTTACAAGCTTGGTTTTTGCTGCTTATTTTACATTCTACTCCAGCCTAGATTTTGTCTTTATGGGAATAGAAATTGAGCCAATGATGTTGTTTGTAGCCTTTTCAACGGTTGGTTACTGGAATATGTATGCAACTTTTCAAAAAAAATCTGCGTACACTTCAAGTCTGTATAATGATATTATCAAAGAGTACGCTTGCGGAAATATTAGGGCAGCAGATATGATGGCCGTTAATTTTTCTTGTCAATTGATGAATATGGACCTCTGGGCACATCGTATGTATTCGGAGCTGTTTTGTAAAACCATTGAGAACTCACTTGATTATGTTTATTCAGATGCTTGTGAAACTAAACCACTGTTATTCACTAGAGAGGAGTTTGATTCTAAGTTGAGAGCAGGTAAAATTAAAGTCTATGAAATGAGACAAATATTTTATGCCTATGAAGATCATCTCCTTAGTCAGTGCATTGAAAAAAGTGGAGAGATATCACCTTTAAAAGCAGTTTCATAAATATATGAATCAATTTAAAGTTCATAAAGAACTTCCACTTTCGATTATAGAGACAGTTTATGAACAACAGGAAGTTCTTAAGCTAGCATGGCCAGAGGCTAATTATCCGATTGATCACAATCAGTGGAGAAGTTGGTTTAAAAATGATGACAAAACACAATCTCACGGCTTTTCATTCTCAGGAGCAAAGGGCGACGTAGCTTTTGCTTCGATTAAGACTTATAAAGAAAAGCCGGGACTTAGTTATCTATGCCTTGTTGCAGTTAAAAAAGATGAACAAGGAAAGGGGATAGGTCGAGACTTTATTAAGGAGATTCTTAATCATTGCCAAGAATCTTTGGGGATTTTAAATTTATACCTTCTCGTTTACAGAAACAATTTAATCGCCAAGGGACTATATGAATCCCTTGGATTTCAATATGTTGACGGTGAAAATCCCATGCGATTTAAAATTAATCTTTCTAAACCTTGACGAAAATGAGTTACCTATTATCTTAATGATAAGAACACTATCTGGAGTTGTACGTTGAAGGCAATTAAAGTAAAACCTATTTTATTTAAAGAAGGTGATTTTGTTTATCCTCTTTCTGAGGGAAGCCAACTTACTTTATCAAAGTTTAGTGAGCTTAAGAAGAAAGCTGAAAAGAAAAAAGAGCCACGACAAAATTCTAAATGATTTAGTATTTTATAAGTTTCAACTCGTCAGGTAATTCAAATGTTATTTCTTCAGATCTAAAAGGGTCTTTAAGAATTATTTTCGAAGCCACAAGTTTTAGCTTACTCTTTGTCGCTTCTTCTGGGCCATAGCGATAATCACCTTGAACAGGGTGTCCAACTTCTTTCATATGAAGTCGAATTTGATGTTTTCTTCCAGTAACAATTTCGGCTTCTACAAAAGTATAATTATTTTCAGTTTTTTTAACGTTATATTTTGTTAGGGCATCTTTTCCTCCTAGTGGAGAATTGATCTCGCCGGAGCCCTCTAATTGACCATGAATTCTTGCCTCATAAAATTTACGAACTTCGCGATTTCTGATTTGTTCACTAAGTTTATTGGCTGCTTTTTTCGTATAAGCAAATATCATGAGTCCAGAGGTTTCTCTATCGAGTCTATGAATAAGGAAAGGGTCTCTTCCTATTTGCTTTTCAATATGTCTTAGAATCGTAAATTGATCGCCGTACTTTGTTCCTTGGGAAAGAATTCCTGCTGGCTTATACCAAATACCCCAATGGTGAGTATCATGGATACAACGAATTTCAGACATATCAAATTCTTTAATATTTGGATCAAAATAAAGTCTTAATCTTTCATCCGCTTTGATTTCTCTTTTTACTTTTCTTAAGACCTGAGTCTTCTTTCCTTTTTGCGTCCATACAGCACCGGCAGCAAATAATTTTTTTAACTGTGCGTTTGAAAAACCTGTTATTTCAGAAAGTAGATCAATTGCGACTCCTTCTGTGTCTTTTTTAACGGTATAAATTCTTTTTTTATTCAAAATTGACTCTCTATTATATAAATCTTGATTATAACTAGATGCCCTTAAAAAGAGGACAGCCTTTGCAGCCACTTTGGCAGCAGCTATCAATATCATCGGATTCATCATCTTCTAACAGTAAATTTTTAGGAATGTAAAATTTTACCAAAGATTCCTCTTTTACGTAGAAATACATTTCCTTCGCCTGATTGGGGTTAGGGGTGGTTTCAAGTAAAAGAGAAAGATAGAGCTTGTGCGCTTGGTTATGATTCTCACAAATGATTGAAAAATCACTACTACCAAGACCTTTAGATAGTATTTGATACTTTCCTTTATCTTCATATGCTAGAATTTTGTAATCGATCATATTTAGTAGTATATACTGTATAAGCTAATAACAAAAGGTGTATAGATGTTCTTTGGTCCACCAATTAAGTATGATGAGCCTGTATTCAGACCTCCATCTGAGGGACGCAGTCTTCTTATTCAACAGACAATTGGATGTTCTAATAACTTATGTACTTATTGCAATATGTACCGTTCAAAAGAATATCGTGAACGAGAGATTAATGAGGTCTTGGAAGATATAAAAAAGGCTGCGGATTATTATGATCGTTTTCAGGTCTCACCTGAAAAGGTTTTTCTTTGTGATGGTGATGCTCTCGGGGCCAATACTGAAAATTTATTGATTTCAATAAGAAAGATTAAGGAACTCATGCCAAATGTGGAGAGGGTTGGCATCTACGCGACGGCGCAGAATATGCTCGATAAGTCTTCCTCTGAGTTAAGAGAGCTTAATGATGCAGGGCTGGGGATTGCTTATCTAGGTTTGGAGTCTGGATGTGATAAAGTTCTTCATATGACAGTAAAAGGAAATACAGCTCAGGACATGATTGAAGGATCAAAGAAAGTTATTGAAGCAGGCATGTCACTTTCTATCATATGCATGTTAGGACTTGGAGGAAGAAAGTTTTCGGAGAGTCATGTACGCGAAACAGCTCGTGTTATCAGTGAAATATCTCCTGATTATCTCTCTTTTCTCACAACGATGGCCGTAAAGGGGACTCCTTATTACCGAATGGTTGAAAAAGGATTTCCTATGTTAACTACTAAAGAGCTACTTGTTGAGCTGCATGGTATTTTACAATTTTCAGACTTTAAAAGAAAGGTTATATTTCGTACTAATCATGTGTCTAATATGTATCCAGTAGGAGGTACACTAAACCGTGATAAAGATTTGATATTAAAAACGTTGAAAAGCTGGATTGAGCAAGCTCCTGAGAATGAGTATCCAAAGCGCCCAGCACATATGTAAAAGTGGAAACAGATGTCACAAAAAGAATTCTATACTTACCTCGCAATACTATTAGTTTTAATCTTTATTCTTTCAATTGGGGTTACCTTCTTTTTTTTAAAGGTTAAACGTTTAAAGGCAGAGAGAGAGAAGAGAGTAAAAGACTTTCTTATTAAAGAGGAAGAAAGAAAAGACTTTGTTAACGACAGTTTAAGAATAATCGCCCTGGCATATAAGCAGGGGCAATGTGAGTTAAGTGAAGCTTGTATTCGCATGAGAATGCTTATTGATCGAGTTGATCATATTGAAAATGATAAGTTTCCATATACTTTTGAAATGTATGAAAAGATAAAGCATTTTAAGACGCATGAAGCAAGAAAAGCACTTTCAAAGCAAGAAAGATTTAATGAAGATAAGCTTAGATATAAGATTGAAGAAGAGTTCAAAGATCAAATCTACAAAGAATGTGATTCAATATTATCTATGATACAATCTCAAGCATGAACTATTTCATCCATGATTTCGATCCTATAGCTTTTGAGCTATTTGGTATGCCATTTCCTTGGTATTGGTTGGTTTATTTCTTTGGCTATTTCTTTGTCCTTTTTCAGGGACGTAAATTGGTTTCAATTGACGCTATAAAGGTATCATTTCAAAATTATCAAAGTTACTTATTCTATGGTTTTATTGTGATGATTACTTCAGCAAAGATATTTTATATCTTTGCTTATCATCCGAGCTTTTATTTTTCTAACCCAGAAAAGATCTTTCATTTCTGGGAAGGCGGAATGAGTTTTCACGGTGCTCTATTGGGAATTACGTTGTGGACATTGTTTTTCGCTAAGAAAACAAAAATATCCCCCTGGCGATACTCAGATTTACTTGTTACTTCAGTTCCTCTTGTCTTATTTTTGGGAAGGTTAGCAAATTTTATTAATGGTGAATTAGCGGGAAGAGTAACGAGAGTTCCTTGGGGAGTTATTTTTCCAAAACTATATGACTATAATGTTCGTCATCCATCCCAATTGTATCAAGCTATTCTAGAAGGTTTAATATTGTATTGTATTCTTCAATATAGTAAAAAAGACTTAAAGGATCTTGGAAGACAGACCGTTCGATTCCTTTTCTTTTATGGATTATTTCGTTTTTTTTCAGAGTATTTTAGAGAGCCAGACAGTCAGATTGGTTATATTATTGGCTTAAGTGTCGGCCAACTATATTGTTTGGCGATGATGCTTATCTCTTTTATTATTTTTGTTAGGAGAGTCTAGGACTTCTTCTTTGTCTTAGCGGCTTTGTCATTAATCGCCTGTTCGTATTGCTTAAGAAGTTCTGGATCGACATCTGTTGGAGTTATTTTACGAAAGCTATTTCTAGCGTTGATCATCTCATCACATTTGTGGACTGCACCATCGTGTTCAACAGGAACATTCTTTCTACCTTCTTTCATCCAAGTAATTTCTTTATTGCAGTAACGACATCTGGCCATTTTTATTCCTTATTTATTCTCTTGAGTGCTCAATTCTCTTACAAAATCTCAAAAAAGTCATGCCTAAATGATGATCCTTTGTTAATATAAGGCATTAAATAAACAAGCTTTGGAGAATATAATGCTCGATATCAAATTCATTCGTGAAAACGCTGATTTAATGAAAGAAACTATTAGAGTCAAGAATGTTGGTCTTGATCTTGATAAATTATTGGCATTAGATGAACAGTTAATCGAATTACAAAAAGAGCAACAAGAACTTCAAACGCAGAGAAATGCCAATGCTAAATCAATTCCTAGTGCTTCAAATGACGAAAGACCAGCATTAATTGCTAAAGGAAAAGAGATTAGTACGAAACTAAAAGAAATTGATCCAAAAGTTTCTGAATTAAGTGATGAGCTAAAACAACTTATGTATCTTGTGCCAATGGTTCCTTCAAAAGAGGCTCCAATAGGTAAGGACGATACTGAGAATGTTGAAGTAAAAACTGTTGGTGATAAACCTAACTTTTCATTCAAAATGAAAGACCATGTTGAGCTACTCGAAATGAATAATTGGGCAGAGTTTGAAAAAGTCGCGAAAGTTTGTGGTTCAAGAAGTTATTCACTTCGAAATGAAATGGTTCTTCTTGAGATGGCGCTTCATCGTATGGCCCTTGATAAATTATTAGACAAAGGATTCACTCTTGTTTCATCTCCTTCTCTGGCAAGAGAAAGTGCTTTATATGGTACTGGACACCTTCCAACTGGTCGAGAAGATGTTTATTACATTCCTGATCATGATCTCTACTTATCTGGAACTGCAGAAGTTCAGCTAAATAGTCTTCATGGTGGAGATATTTTAGACGAAGCTGATCTTCCAATTCTGTATGCTGGTTTTTCTCCATGCTTTAGAGGTGAAGCCGGTAGTCATGGCCGTGATGTTAGAGGACTTATTAGAGTTCATCAATTTCAAAAAACTGAACAGTATGTCATTTGTAAAAATGACGAAGAAGAGACAAAGAAATGGCATAAGGCTCTTCTTGATACAGCTGAAGAATTATGTGTTGAACTAGGTCTTCCTTATCGTATTTTAGAAGTTTGTACTGGAGATATGGGGGCAGGGAAGTGGAGAATGTACGATGTTGAATGTTGGGTCCCTAGTGAAGACAAGTATCGTGAGACTCACTCGTGTTCTGCTCTTCTTGATTGGCAATCTCGTCGAACAAAAACTCGTTACAGAGACTCTGAAGGGAAAGTGCAATTTGTGCATACTTTGAATAACACTGCCGTTGCGACTCCTCGTATTTTAGTACCATTTTTAGAAAACCATCAAAATGAGGATGGTTCAATCAATATTCCTGAAAAATTAAGACCTTATCTTTCTGGTGCTGAAACAATTAAAGGAAGGTAAGTGGTAAATATTACGTTGTTAAACGAAAGATATCTCATGTTAAGATATAGATAGTCCGATAGGACATCTATAGACATGTCGGAGATATTTATGAAGTTTGACGCTAATGAATTAGATTTAATGTTTGGTGACGATCCTGAGATCTTTGAAGAGATTTTTGCAGACTTTAAGGATACTTATGGTGAGATGCTCACTGGTATAGAGTCTGCTATTCAAAGTAAAAACAGTGGAGATCTCGAAATCACAGCACATACATTAAAAGGCGTTCTTGCAACTTTCTGTTCCGTTTCGGCTAAAGAAATAGCCTACGAACTTGAAAATTCTGGAAAGAACTCTAACTTTGAAGGATGTGAAGAGAAATTTACTCTCTTAAAGTCTGAAGTAGGTGCTTTAGTTTCAGACTTATCTAACCATAGTTTTAGTAAAGCAGCATAGTAGGTAAATTTGATGAAGATTCTTTTAGTTGATGATGATCAAATAAACAATAAAATGCTTGCTAAGAAGTTAGAAAAGAAAGGTTATGAAGTTATTCAGGCCTTCAATGGAAATGAATGCCTAAGAATCATAGAAAATGGTGAAGAAGTAAGTCTCGTTCTTCTTGATATTATGATGCCAGATTTACCCGGTACAGAAGTACTAAAAAATTTAAGAGAGAAGTTCACTGCATTTGAATTACCGATCATTATGGTAACAGGAAAATCAGAAACGACAGACATTGTCGAGAATCTTAGAACAGGGGCAAATGATTATATCGTAAAACCGATAAATATAGATGTAGCAGAGGCAAGAATCAAAACACAGTTACAACTTAAGAGCCTAATGCGAGAAAACCTAAAGAAAAAAGAGCTTGAGACAGCACATGCAATGATTGTCACATATAATCATGAAATTAATAATCCTTTGACTATTGCTCTAGGTCTCATGAGGAAGATTGAAAAACTGCCAGGTGACTTAGAAGTTGCAACAACTAATATTCCAAAAATCAAAAATGCGCTTAATCGAGTTGTAGAGATTGTTCGTAAAATTGATGATCTTACTGAAACAACGAAACTTGAGCAGGATAATTATGCCGAAAAAGATTCGATGATTAAGTTAAAGTAGTAAAACTGATCCATTAAATTGGTGTTAGTTAGCATTTCAAAAATGAATTTTCCCTTCTAAATCATTGTTAGCAGTCAACTTCAAGCAATATATATGACAATTTACATACATCATTTCTCGCTGCTCAGAAAACTAACTGAAATTTACACACAAAAAAAGCTTGTCATTAAAGATGGAACCCTTAAAAGAAACAATGATTCACGTCTAATTCAAATTAATATTTTTATTTGTTTTTTAATATAGATATATTCAAATTAGTAGTAACACCAATTTAATGGATCAGTTTTGAAATTTTTTAATATCATCTTTATTAAAGCAACCTTCAACTTTAATACCATACAGACTTTTTACATATTTCAAAGACCCCGTGAGTAGCAATTTATTAAACGCGTTTTGACAAACATCTTTAGTGTAACGAATCTTGGTCGTCTTACATTTTTTTTCAAGTGCATTACACATTCTAGGATAGCCTCGAAAGCAACCTTGAGAGAGATCTTCACAATTTAACTTCATCTCTTCACTTGTACAAGAGTAGAGAAGTGTTATAACAATGATAAGTAAAACTTTACTCAAGTAGACCTTCACTTATCAATACTTCTTTAAATTTATTTAGGAGATTTAACTCATAGTTCCCAAGCTGATCAACCATCATCGTTTTTATTGCTTCTTTAGGCTCACAACCAGTCGTAATAATAAGTTTATCGTATGTGTTAACTAAGGAGATTATCATTTCAGGCATAGTCAACTTACTTTTCTTATTTGGTCCTTGGCCAGATAGTATCTCTTCGTGACTAAGAACTAATTCAATAACATCTTTATTTACCCAAGGCTTGTTTTTTAAAACTGTAATAGCGTCTTTTACGTGCAGACCGTAAATTCTTTTGTCATCTGGAGTAAACTTTGACTTCTCCTTTTTAAAAAGCATTTGGTCTTCTTTGTTAAGTTTTGTAATACCTACATCATGCATGAGCCCCGCTACTGCAATATTGTCAATATCTTCAGATTTACATTTCATAATATTTGCAAGTTTAGTCGATAGAGCAGAAACATTTAAAGAGTGTTTGATAACGAGGTCAGCATCATCAACTTTTCTTCCAAAGATCTTTTTTAGAGCCTCTGGATTTTTTTCAATTACATTTCGAAGATTTTTAGCCGCTGTGTTTGTCATCTTATATGCCACTTCACTTTCTGGTTGCTGTTGCATTTTCTCAATAGCTGTTGAGCACGCACCGTCAACCATATTAACTTTTTCATCAACAGAAACATTTGGATCATTCATTGTATCAGATAAAAGTTTATCTAAAAAAGATTGATACTTTGGTTCATCTTCTTCTGTGATATAAAATTTTGCAATTTTTTGCTTTTTAAGTTTGGCATACTTCTCTTCTTCAATTGAAGTTCCATTCTCCTGATACTTAAGAAATGTTTCCTTGAAGAAAATATAAAGATCGAAAGTTAGCTCTCTTGTAGGTTTAATAGTGGAAATTCTAAGCGGAGTATATGCCATCATTTATCCTTAATTAATAAAATTATAAATCCATAAAATTCTATATAGAGAGTTGATTTTTTTCAAGAGAGTATTAATCTAAATAGGCGAGTAGAACAACTTCTATCCTTGTACCCGATCGTTGCGCTTGGTTAGTCGGCTCATGGATTGATTCGATATAAAATTTTCCATTAAGCATTTGAATATAAGATTTTGTAATGTAGATACCAAAACCTGTTCCTTTTTCTCCTGAAGTTCCAAGACTTGAAAATACATCATTATTCTTATTGATTTTATCTAGAACACTTATTGGTATTCCAACTCCATAATCTTGGATTACGATAGATATCTTATTGTTTTTGTCAGTGATATTTATCTGAATTTTGGAATTCTCATGTGAGTACTTAATAGCGTTAGAAATAAGATTGCAAAAGATTTGATTGAGAAGAATACTTCTATTTGCTCGAACATGATCCGTTTTTGATGAGTAATTAATAATGACTTCTATATTCTTATCTCTTAATTTATTTTCAAAGATTTCAATAGCATCTTCTAATACTGACTTTAAATTTACCTGCTCCAACTTTATTACTCTTTGATCTTTTTCTAAGGACTGTTCAATTTTCACTGAGTTGAGAATGTCTTCCATGTGACTGGTCGCTTTCTCTATTTTATTCCAGACCTTTGTCATTTGAAATTCATTTGGTCTTTTTTTATAGAGCTTCAAAAAACCTGTAATAATGAATAATGAGTTTGCCATATCATGGGATAATACTCTAACTAGTTTTAAATATTTTTCTCTATCTTTAGCTCTTTGGTTAAGTACTTCTGTCTTATTTTTTAATGCATTGATCTTATACGCTAGAGCAAGCGCGAGAATTAGTGCCTCTAAAACATTTCCAATTAAAATGGCATGTCTCGTGAAAAAATTTAATGGAATAAGTTTTAAATACACTCCAAACCAAACGATAGCTCCTGAATAGATAAAGACCCAAGACAATACATAAATTCTTGCGACTGTATCTTTGATTGCTAATTTAATGGAGATGGCCATAATACTGATGATCGAAACAATAATATTAAGATCGACAAGAGTGCCAAAGAGGTTGTTAAAGTTCGCATAAATGGGGGTAAGATTAGCAATCATACAGATCAAACTTGTAGTGCAATTCGCAAACAAATAATACCTAATTTTTGGATACTTATTTTTTAGATTTAAAAAATTATAGGCAAACAAAAATGCCGATAGGATCGACATTGATGAAAAAAAGCCAAGATGATCATTAATAGGAATTTTTAAAAATCCTTCAAAAAAATTATTTAATATCAGTAAAGTCATACTGATTGAGACGATGAAAAGACAATATATTAAGTATTGTTTATCCCTTAAGAATAAGAAAATTACCAAGTTGTAAAAAACGAGTGTGACAATTATGCCTATGTAGAGAACATAGAAAATTTCGTAGGATTTTTCTTTTTTTGCAAGATACTCTTTTGATGACAGTAAGACTTTCGTGTCAAAGTGGTGCATGGCCTTTCTTTCGATAAGATATGACTTTTTATCTTTAGCCTTAATATTTACATAAAACTGAGGAAAAAAGCCTTTAGAGTCCTTTAGTTTATTAATTAGTCTTTCATCTTTTAAAGTCCATCGGTCTTTTTCTTTTTCAAAAATTCTAAGATCACCAACGAGGCCTGAAGTAAAGTAAATAACCTTTGTTATGTCGTACTTCAGATTATTTTTGATATCAATCTTTATCCAAATAGACTTATTAGTGTAGTTAAAATGAAGGCTTTCTTCGTTATGTTTATCAAATATATCTGGAAAGGCACCATCTGTGAGAGAAGTTTCAATGTAAGACGTAATATTTTGAGATTGATCGATGTCACTATCGATAACGTAGTCTTTTCCTTGCACGACAATGTGCAAAATACTAATGAGGATTAAGTATATAATTCGATATCGATAAATTTTCATGAGTAAAATCATATTATTGATACGATCGTTTCTTGTCACCTTATTTATATGGAAATAAGATATTTGCATGGATAATAATGAAAAAAACTATTGGTTCTTTGACTTTGCCTCTCCATATTCTTATCTCGTATGGCAGAAAATTATTAAAGAGGATATTGATGTGACGCCAAAACCTGTCATGGTAGGAGCTGTCATTTCTCATTTTGGTGGAGTTGGACCAGGCGCAATAAAAAGTAAAAGAGAGTATCTATTTGCTGATTGTTTAAGAAGAGCAAAAAAAATGGGCGTTAAGCTTCGTACTCCTGCAAAGATGCCTTTCTCGCCACTACCAATCTTACGTATTGCTATATCTTTAAACGATAATGTTATGATGCAGAGAGTATTTATCTCTTATGCTTTTCAATATGGGTGGCAAGAAGGTCTCGATTATGAAGACTACGATGGATTTAAGTCATATATTTGTCTTAAGTTAGGCTTGAGTTCTGAGGATTATGATAATCTCTTAGAGAGTAGAGATTCCCGAAAATTACTAAAGCAAAATATTAAAGAGTCTGTGGAATTAGGAATTTTTGGAGTTCCTACTTTCTATAATATCGATTCGAAGAAAATATTTTGGGGACTTGATTCGGTTGACTTTTATTTAGAGGATTTAATAGGAAATGACCCGCTAACTGATCTTAAAGATGAGTTTAAAAGGTTTGTCGAAATAACAGGAGAAATGGATTGAAAACATTAACTATCTTACTTCTTGCAATTAGCTCATTTGCAAACACGAAAGTATCAATGGATCTTAAGATGGGAAAAAAAGATTTAGGGCAAATTGTAATTGAGCTCTATGATAAAAAAGCGCCAATAACGACTAAGAACTTTGTTCAGTATGTGAATAGTGGATTTTACAATGGAACAATATTTCATCGAGTCATTGATAACTTCATGATTCAAGGTGGTGGCTTTGATACTAACTTAAAAAGAAAGAAGACTCGTGCTCCTATAAAAAATGAAGCTGATAATAAAGTTGGAAATGAAGAGTTCACTATTGCTATGGCAAGAACGAGTGACATCAATAGTGCAACAGCTCAGTTCTTTATTAATGTTAAAAATAATACTTTTTTAAACTATCAGGGGCCAAGTAATTATGGTTATGCTGTTTTTGGAAAAGTTGTAAAGGGGACTACTATAGTCAATCAAATCAAAAAAACACAGACAACTAGAAATGGTATGTTTCAGAATCTACCAGTTACAAATGTTGTCATTTCAAAAGCACAAGTACTTAAAAAGTAGATCGTAATGGTCGGGAACCTCGAAAAGGTTTCCGGCTGACTTTTTGTCATACTTAATTGTTCTATAATATTTGTATGACTGCAGCTAAGAAGCTCAAATTAAATAATAAATATTCTAAGTTTAAAAAATTAGACGGTAGCCATCCATTAAAAAAGTCATGTCCTGATTCTTATATTCTTTATAAAACGAGAAAAAGAGAGGGGGGGAAATTAGCTTTCTTTAATTTTGAACTTGCCAGAGAAATGGGTCTTATTGAAGGTTCTCATCAGGATAAGATAAATAAAAAATTAGAAAAGCAAATACTGGATACTTTTTCTTTTACCATTATTAATGAATTCGACATTGAGAATAATAAATTCTTCTCTCGTTCTGAACTAAGAGATGGAGAATATATGGCAACTCGATATCTACAGCTTCAGCATCCAACTAAAAAAGGTGAGACCTCAGGTGATGGGAGAAGTGTTTGGTGCGGACAATTAAAAAATAATGGCCGAACTTGGGATGTTTCTTCTGCAGGTACAGGTGCAACATCTTTGAGTCCCGCAACTCATATTTATAATAAGAATTTTGAAACTGGTGATCCTTCAATATCATATGGATGTGGGTATGCGGAGATAGACGAAGGTTTAGCGACACTTTTCTTTTCAGAAATATTAAAGACAAGATATTCGACTGAAAGAGTCCTGGCCATTATCGATTATGGAAATGGAATAAGTATTAATGTAAGAGCTCATGAGTGCCTCATTAGACCAAGTCATATGTTTAATTGGTTAAAACAAAAAAATTATGAGGCTCTTGAAAATATAGTTAATTATTACATTGATCAACAGGTTAGTAACAAGAATTGGAAAGATTGTCCAAAGAGTAAGAACGCAAGATATCGCTACTTTTTAAAGAAGCAGAATGAATTATTTGCAAATCTCGTTGC
>CAWUIU010000007.1:0-24102 GCA_963922285.1 uncultured Oligoflexia bacterium
CTATTAACTAAGTCGAATAAATACTTCTTTGATGAATTGCTGACCTTAATTAACTTACTTTTATTAGATGAAATATAAGACTTAGCAATATGAGATAGGTGTTCTCGATAGTCTTCAACTTCTGCATTATTTCTATAGTTGAAAGGAAACTCTTTCTTTAGGTAGTTGAACCTTGAACAGCTCATAAGAAATGTAAGTAATAAAAATAATTTAAACATTTAATTAGTATATATAAAAAAAAAGCCCCTTAAAAGGGGCTTCTCTATTTTTTAATTTTTGTTTCTATTACTCAGAAGCAATATCTCTATCCTCAGCAATGTAGTAAAGAGTAAATCCAGCAAAGATTAGATTAGGATCTTTAATCATATCTCTGTTGTTATTATAAATATTTCTCCATTTTGCAGAAGTTCCATACTTGTCGTTAGAGATTGTCCCCAGAGTTTCTCCGCTTCTAATTAAGTGTGGTAATCCTTGTGGGTTCCACTGAAACTGAGATGAGTTATACTTAATTCTAGTCCCAGCTTGTAAACCATTTTGGAATGCTGCTGGATTCATCGACTTAAGCTCTCTCCACTTTCTGTAATCACCGTATAATTTAAACGCGATCCACATTAGAGTCTCACCTTCCTTAACTACATATTCATCAGCTGCTGACATATCTACCATTGGAGCTGGTGCTGACTCAGTTCTACTTGCAACTTCCTCCATTCCAGCATCCATAACCTCTTCTGATCCGCTTGAATCATCTGCAATTAATTCGTCAGTAACTTCCTCAACTGGAGCATCCTCACCTTCATCAACGATGAAGTCTGAATCATCTAATCCTAAATCGTCTACTGACTCTTCAGTTTGCGCTGTTTCATCTTTAACCTTCTTATTAGAACAAGAAGTCATGGCCCCTGCCATTGTTAACATTAATAAAAATACTAAAAGCTTTTTCACATTTCCCCCTTCATAGTGGATTCAACATCCTATCGGAAAATTCTTTAACACCATTAGATTTTCTCACGCTAGACTTTAAATAAAAGATGATGGTAATATTTTCCCATGTGCAGCAAGACTTTAACGCTTATTACCGCAGTATTTTTGTCGGTTTATACATATTCTCAATCAATATTAGATGAATTTGAAGATGTTGATGAATCCTCAAGTGAAGTTTCATATGACCTAACTGAAGAAAAAGTCATTAAACACTCTCTTTCAAGAAGAATATTTTTAATAACTAATGATAACACTTCATTTGGACAAGGTGACTTTATCACAATGCTAATCCAAAAGAAACCAGTTGTAAGAGGTCTTATAGCAAAGCTCACTGGTGGTGGTTCGGCTTTCAAAGTTACAAAAGTATATTCTACGGAATTATTTAAAGCACTGGTACCTGGTCTAACCGTTGAAATAATACGTGGTGATGACAGTTTCTATCGTTTGAAAAAGAAAGAAGAAAAAGCTGAAACACCAGAAAGCGTCATTCAAGATGAAGAAGACCTCTTTGATGAGGACTCTCTACTCGAGGATGACTTTAATGATGAAAACAAAGTAAAGGCAGAAGTTAGAAGTGATAATCTACTTGGTTTTGGCGTTGCTTACTTTAATTATAATGGTGTTGATGGTGCCGAACTTCAGTTTCAATTACAATACGGTTATAAGTTATTTAAAGATCTATGGTTTGAAGGGAACTTTGGATATTCAATCATAAGAGATTATCCTAGTGTCGGTCAAGGTGTTAGCAACATCGATACAACGATCTATATCGCTCAAGCGAGAATCAAGTATGCATTTAAAGGTCCTTTTTTTACAATTATAATGCCATACCTCGGCTATCAATTACCACTTTCAGTAGATAGCCCTGGTGCTGGTGAACAAGCAGCAGATGGCTCCCAGAGTGATACTCAGCTTGCGAGTGAACTCACAGCTGTTGAAAACCTTAAGGCTTCTGAGATCGTACTAGGTGTTACCGTTTTAAGAAAACTCGTACCTGGCTGGTACATTAGACTTGAGGCAGGAACTGATGGGGCAGCTGGAGGTCTTGTTCTTGAATTTTAGAATCACAGTAGTCCTTTTATTAGTCGTAAGTTCATGTGGTGTAAAAGCACCTCCCAAGGCTACCACAGTCATTCCATCTTATGAATCTCAATACAAGTACAAGCTCACTCAAGGTATCGACTTCAAACAAACAAAAGAACAGAAAAAGAAAGAAAAAAAGAAGAGTGAATAGTGAGTCTCGTTATTGCACTTGGATCCAATCTTGGTGATCGCAAAAATAATTTAGACTTGGCTATCAAAAGCCTCACTGAATATTTTGGTTTAGTAATTAGCAAAAGCCAAATTTATCAAACAGAGCCATACGGTGATATTCCTCAAGATGACTTTTATAATATGTGCATTGAATTCGGTCTTCCAAGTATCACTCCCGAAAAAACTTTAGAAATTTGCTTAAGTATTGAATCCTCACTAGGAAGAGCAAGAGAAGTTAAATGGGGTCCTAGGAATATAGACATCGACATACTTTATTTTGGCGACACGCAAGTAAACACAGACGATTTAATTATTCCTCATCCGCATATACTGGAGCGCTCATTTGTCGTTCTACCATTAAAAGATCTTAAATGTTTTGATTCATTAAGTAAGAAGTATAATTATCCTGACAATTTCTCTACAAAATCAATAGTAATAAAAATCTAGGAAGCATTAAAATTTGCTCAGTGATATAATTTTCTCTATAATATCGAATACTAAAGCCGATAGACATATTTCTCTGATTTATGGAGCTGTTTAATTTTTAGTATTTCGTCACGAAGGATCGCACCGCTATGATGAATTTTGAATTATCAACAGAACAAAAAGAAATCCGCGAAATGGCAATGAAATTTGCCAAGAATGAGATGTTGCCAAAGGCTGGTGAATACGACGAGAAAGCAACAATGCCAATGAACATCTTAAGCAAGGCATGGGAGCTAGGTCTCGTTAATACATGTATTCCGGCTGAATATGGTGGAGCAGGATTTAGCGCTGTTGATTCAATGATTATTACAGAAGCCCTAGCATATGGTTGCCTAGGGATGAATACTGCTATCATGGCAAATGACCTTGCTCTCTTACCAATTGTTATTGGTGGAAATGATGAACAAAAGAAACGTTTTCTAACTCCATTTACAGAGTCATATAAGCTTGCTGCTTTTTGTTTAACAGAACCAGGTAACGGGTCTGATGCAGCAGGAATTAAAACAACAATTAAAGATGCTGGAGATCACTATGTGGTTAACGGCCAGAAGATGTGGATCACAAACGCAGGCTATGCTGATCTATTTGTTGTCTACGGAACATTCGATCCAACCCAAAAGCACAAGGGAATTTCAGCAATTGTTATTGAAGGAAAGCCTGAAGGACTAGAGGTTGGTGAAAAAGAAGATAAAATGGGACACCGTTGTTCTGATACCAGATCGGTAACATTTAACAATGTAAAAGTTCCTAAAGAAAACCTACTTGGAAATTTAGGTGATGGTTGGAAGATCGCAATGGCGACTCTAAATCACTCTAGACCAATGGTTGCTGCAAGCGCAGTCGGGGGTGCCCAATGCGCACTTGATCACTCTGTAAAGTATGCTCTTGAAAGAACTCAATTTGGAAAACCTCTCGCTGCACATCAAGCAATTCAAATGATGATTGCAGATATGGGTATGGAAATTGAGGCAGCAAGACTACTTGTTTTAAAAGCAGCGTGGCTTATCGATGAAGGTAAGGCTAGTCCAGAAATTGCTTCTTATTCAAAAGCAAAATCTGCTGACATGTTTATGAAAGTTGCAACTGATGCAGTCCAAGTATTTGGTGGTTACGGATACAGTAAAGAGTATCCAGTAGAAAAATTAATGAGAGATGCGAAATTAATACAGATCTATGAAGGTACTTCACAGATCCAAAGATTAGTAATAGCTAAAGAAATTTTTTCAAGGAGTTAACATTGAACATTTTCGTATGTATTAAACAAGTTCCTGACACGGAAACGAAAGTGACTCCAAACGGTGATGGGTCATACATTGAAACTAATTCAATTAAATGGATTATGAATCCTTATGATGAATTCGCTGTGGAGCAAGCACTTTTAACAAAAGCAGCTAACGCTGGATCAACTGTAACAGTAGTTAGAGTTGGTGGTGTTAAAGATACTGAGGCCTTAAGAAATGCCCTAGCAATGGGTGCTGACGAAGCAATCTTAGTAGAATCAGGTGATAACCTTGATTCATACATGACTGCAAAGGCTCTTAAGGGAGCAATTGAAAAGTCTGGAAAAACTCCAGATGTAATTTTCACAGGTAAACAAGCAATTGATGATGACTGTCTACAAGTACCTCAATTACTAGCGACAATGCTAAACCTTCCATCTGTTTCAGTTGTTGTTGGTTGTGAGCAAGACGGAAGTAAGTACACTCTTAAAAGAGAAGTTGAAGGTGGAGCACTAGAAGTTTACGAAGTAAACTCTCCAGCTGTTATCGCTTGTAACAAAGGTCTAAACTCTCCGAGATATGCTTCTCTTCCAGGAATCATGAAGGCGAAAAGAAAGCCACTTGCTAAGCACTCTCTTGCAGATGTTGGTGTAAGTGATGACGACGCTAGAGTAAAGTACTCTGAATTTCAACTTCCACCAGAAAAACCAGCTGGTAAGAAGTTTGATGCAATGGATGAAGGTAACCAAGCATCTGTTGTTGCAGAAGTTGTTAAGCTTTTAAGAGAAGAAGCAAAAGTTATCTAAGTTTAGGAGAAAGAAATGGCAAATATTTTAGTATTAGCTGAAACATCAGGGGATACAGTAAAGTCTGTAACTTTTGAAATTTTAGGAAAATTAAACGGACACAACGTAGACGTTGCTGTTGTAGGTGATATGGGCGGAAGTGCTGTAGCTGATCTTGCAAAGTACGGTGCTGCAAATGTTCACAACCTTAAAGGTGATAACTTAGATAAGTATTCTCCAGAAGGTTATGCAAATGCACTTAAAGACTTTATCGGTGATAAGTATGATCTAGTTTTCGCTGGAGCAACTTCACTTGCTAAAGACTTAGTTCCAAGACTATCAGGAATGTTTGATGCAGGTATGGCATCTGAAGTTACAAACTTTGTAATGAATGGTGATGAGTTCGCAGGAACAAGACCACTATTTGCTGGTAAAGTACTAGCTAAAGTTGAACTTCAAGGTCCAAAGCCAGGTTTTGTAACTGTTAGACCAAATGCTCTTGGACTCCCAGAGGCTCCAACTGCTGGTGCAGGTGCTGCAAATGATGTAGCTGCGAACGCTGGTGAAATTAGAGCTGCTTTAAAAGAAATCATTAAAGGTGCGTCTGAAAAGCTTGATCTCACTGAAGCGAACATCATCGTTTCTGGTGGTAGAGCAATGAAGAATGCTGAAAACTTTAAAATCCTAGATGAACTTGCAGAGGTTCTAGGTGCGACAGTAGGTGCATCAAGAGCTGCAGTTGATTCAGGATATGCTCCACATGCAATGCAAGTTGGACAAACTGGTAAAACAGTTGCTCCATCTCTTTACATCGCTTGTGGTATCTCTGGAGCCATTCAGCACTTAGCTGGTATGAGAACATCAAAGGTTATTGTTGCAATCAACACTGATCCAGATGCTCCAATCTTCACTAAAGCTGATTACGGAATTGTTGGAGATCTTTTCCAAATCGTTCCAATCCTTAAGGAAGAACTAAAGAAAATGCTTTAGTCTATTCATTTAGATTTTAAATGAGAAGCCCTCTATTAAGAGGGCTTTTTTTTTGAGGTATACTAACTTTAAAATAAAGCTGATCTCCACATATGTTCAAAATCAAAAGCTTCGCCTTCGGCTGCGCGTTTTTTTGACTTTGAGACAACGGTACCAAGTAGGGCTCGCATGCTTCATCTTCGATGCCGTAGTGGCAAGCTTTCTCGTCAAAATGCTGATGCATTTTGAACGCGGGCATCAATAAATTTATTCTTAGATATTCTAGAACCAATTGCCTGAACAATTCTCTTCGAACTATTTTCAGTTAACCAAAATGCAACTGACCTATATTTTCTTTTGGTATTTTTGAAAGTTATTAACATCTTATTCTTGGCATTGTTAATCTTTTTATCAACAACAATAAAAATCTTGTTTTAAAATTCGTCCCCTATTTTCACCGGCCCTTACTTTAGTTTTTACATCATTTATCATCAAAGCAGAGTGAAGTGTATAAAGGTTAGGTTTTATATTATTTGCTCGTACTTCAAACTTGTTGCCTCCTAAAAACTTAACAACTAATTTAATTTTTGATGTAAGAGTCTTCTTTAATGTATTTCTACTTCTGGCTCTCCACTCCCCTCCATCTAAGACAAACATAGGTGTGTAAATAGTTTTAGAGTTCCACTTAGCACTATAAGACCTTTGATAATCAGAATACTCCTTCTTTGAATATGGATCTTTCCAGCCTAAGTAGTCCCAATAATCCACATGATATACGACAGGCACAAAGGTTTTATATAGCTCACTTTCGTTCTGAAGTTCTGAAACCCATTTTTGAGCAGGAGGACAACTAGAGCAGCTCTGCGTAGAAAAAAGTTCTAAGAGTTGTATTTTAGTTGAATCATTTGATATCTCTGTTTTTGCATAAGATGTAAAAACAAAGAAAAACAATAATATAGCCTTCATAGTAACCTCGCATGATACTACTTAGTTTAGACAATTCACAGAATGTTACATAATTATATAAAAAGAGCCCTCTCTTCAGAGGGCTCTCAAATATAATAATTGTTTGTTTGAACAAATTATTCAGAATAAATATTAACTATCTCAATTACTTGACAAGTTTTTGGATCAACCAAAATCGCATCTTCACCCCAACTACTCCAGTAGCTTGAGTTTCCAAAGAAAAGAAGGTCGCTACCTGAAGCAAGCTCAGTCTCTACTGGATTTTGCCACAATCTTAAATTGTTATTGTATTCAGTTAATGTTGTATGCTCTCTTGCTACACCGTGGTGCTCATAATTTCTTTCATCGTTATACTGTAAGTAGTATTTTTCTATTTTATTATAACACTGCTTTCCATCCTGTAATCTTGCTTTTGAAAATTTCAGCTTCGCTTTCTTATCCAATCCAGCAAAAGATGAACCATCACTCGACGTCGTCATTACGTTAACCAAGTATGGATCATAAGCATCATCATTACTTGCAAAAATAACCGCCTGAGCTAATTCTGTTGAACCATCGTTTTCCCAAGAAATCGTTACCTTTAAAAGATCTCCTGCATCTCCTATAAGCTTTTCAAAACTATAATTTTTTTCATATTCAACATGCTCCTCATCTTGAATTTTAGAAAATCTAACCTTCCCCTCTTTGGTAACTTGAAAATCAACCTCAGAAAAATGTGGGTTGTTAGTAATCTTTAAATAATAAAAACCTTCAAATCTTGCTGAAGCAAACACGAAAGATGGTAATAGTGCAATTAATAGAAATAGTGATTTCATGAATCTCCCCTTAATATATATAAACGAGACTTTATTAACGAATTTAACAAGTTATTTCAATAAAAGGAGTAAGAGTTACAGAAAAAAGGGCCTGATAGGCCCTATCGAATTATTAGATAATTTGTAAGTTACTACTATTAGAATGAATATCCAGATTCTTCAGTGATAGTATTCATCTCTTCTCGATCTTCGATTGCACCGTTATCAATTAGACCGTCTTGGTAATCTTCAAATGATCCATCTTCTTCGAAGTCTTCATCATCTACATTTTCACCTCTGTATGACATATCTAATCCGTTTATATCTTCAGAATAGTACTCATCTTCTTGAGACTCTTCTCTTCTAGCATCTGCTGCATCTTCTTGAGAGAGATTTAAATCTGTAGCATTGTTTCCATCAAGAGCATCAATTCCTTCATCTTGTGCTGCTTGTGCAATCTCTTCTCTCTCTAATCCAATTCTTTCCATTTCAGTATCAGTTACAAAGCTAAGTAACATTCCTTTATATGGTCCCTTTGAGAATCTAACTTTAATTGAACCTTGACCGTTATTAGTTAAAATTCCTGTATGTGCTACACCATCTTGCTCGTGCTCAAAAACACCACCGTCTTTAAGCTCAATCATGTCTAAGTTGATATTTATTTCACCTTTCTTTGTTACAACACTTGCTTGAAGTTGATTAACAGTTCCTTCAGATACATTTAAAGTTCCTGAGATTGTTTCTGTTTCACTTACCTTATCTGGGTTGTTAATAAGGATAGTCTTACTAAGTCTTGGTGCAGAAACTCTCTCTAAACTTAGGTCAACTTCTAATAATTTATCATCACCTTCAACATCTAGCTTAAGCTCAGTTTTCTCAATTGTCGTATCTGTAATTTTTGCTGATGCTAACTTAACCTTATCGATGTTAGCTCTTTCATTTCTTGAAAGTCTTCTTGCTTCGACTAACTCGTATCCAGTTCCATATCCTCTAAATAGTGCAATTCTACCTGCTACTAAGTCTAATAAAGAGATATCGAAAAGATAGTCATTGTTGCCATCAATTCTAACCTGAGAAGTTGCTTTTAATTCAAAATCAACTAAAATCTCACCAACTTCTTTTGCATTATGAATTTCATTACCTTTCTCATCCTCTATTCTAGTGATGATCCACTGACCACCAATTAATTTCTCATTAGTAGCATTCTTAGGGAAGTACTGAACAGAAGGAAGCTCTCTTTCAGCTGAAGCAACATATCTTGTTTCGTCTTGTCTCTTAGCAAATTGAATTTCATCATCTTGCATAAAAGAGTCGTCACTCATGTAACTAGACTTATAGATACCAGCAGTTAAAACAACACTGCTTGAGAAGATTACTGATAATAATAATTTCTTGTACCAAAAAGTTGCGTTCATAATAAGCTCCTGTGCCTATATATGCTGCAACGCGCGTGCCAATGGTGTTTTTATGATTTTTTATTAACTCATAGGAGAATATGACCTAAGTCACTGAAGATACGAAAATATAATTATTTGGTAATTGTATAAATTATAACACTGTAAAAAGTTTGATCACTCATGATACATGATTGGTTCACTATTTTTACGTCTTTGTAGTCTTTTCAGACGGCTTCCAGACAAAGATTCAGACTAAAAAATTCACTTAATACGTTTTCTTATTATTCTAAGTGCTAAATATAATTGTGATTTGATGGAATAATGATCAGTTTCATCACAAAAATCAACACTAAGACTATGCTAGAGATATTATCTTTAAAAAGTTAACAAATGTAGAAAATACACTTAGTGTTTAAAGCCTAGACATCAATCTAGTTTTAAAGTGCTTTTTTCATAGTCTGAATGACTGGCCCTAAATCTCTTAAGGGCAATAACAACTAGCTCATCTAACGGGTAACCAGTGTTTTGGGCCATATTTTCAAGTGCTTCAACGACACCTTTTTCGATTGTGACTTTTAATTCTTTTAATTCACCTTGGTTATGAACTTGTCCCCTCATAACAACTCCTTCGTTCCAACTTTAATAAAGCCCGCTTTTTTCAGGCTAATCAAATGCTCAGTTATTTCATGTTCAAATAGATTACTATTATTATAAATATCGTCAACCTGGGAATATTCACTTATTGTCTTTAATAAATTGAATTCTAAGAAATTTGGTCGATAGTCAGAACTCATCAAAGACATTGAAATGACCAATCTTAAATCTGACGGTGGTTTAAATTTTTTGAGTTTATTGTATTTTTCGTACTCTAAGGAAGCCAGTTTATTTAACTGACCTACAGACAATTTAATGGCATTTGTAATCTCTACTATTTCCGGCTCAACAACAAGTTTAAAACTAACATAATCATCCATATCATGAATAATTGCCGTTAAAATTGCTCGCTTACCGTGTCTTTTACTGTATTCACAATTTAAAATAAATCCATCTCGCAAATGAATAACACCTAAAAATTGTCCCAATTGCTTATCGAGAATATTTATTCTTCCAGTAAAACTTATAGAAGCCTGCTCTTGCAGAGTCTTCAATATAGACATTTACTTTCCTAGTATCTTTGAGAAAAATCCCTTTTTTCCCGTATCTGTACTAGTTAATTCTATCAACTTTTTCGCAATAGAGGTATAGGCATTCCACACTGGTCTCTCTTCAAACTGAGAAGTGGCCATATATGGCTCACCTTTATCGCAGCTTTCCCTGAGAGAAATTTCCAGTGGTACCTGACCAAGAAAGTTTAGACCTAATTCCGCAGCAGCTTTTTCAACTCCGCCTTCACCAAATATATAGTATTTCTTTTCTGGCATATCATCTGGTGCAAAGTAACTCATGTTCTCAATTGTTCCCAAAACTGGAGTTTTAACCTGCTCAAACATTTTAAGTCCCTTGGTAGAATCAAGTAGAGCAACATCTTGAGGAGTTGAAACTCCAACAACTCCAGTCATTTCAACCGCCTGAATCATAGAAAGTTGCACATCACCAGTACCTGGAGGTAGATCAATTATTAAATAATCGAGCTCGCCCCAATCAACATCGAATAAGAATTGATTGAGGACTCCACCTAACATTGGCCCTCTCCAGATAACTGGATCTTTCTCACCAATAAAAAGGCCAAAGGACATAAAATAAACACCATGTGCCTCGACTGGTTTTATTTTTTTATCATCAGTTGCCAATGGCTTAGCGTCTCTTCTTCCAAGAAGCATAGGAATTGAGGGCCCATATATATCAGCATCAATTAAACCGACCTTCTTCCCTTGATTCTTGAGCGAAAGTGCAAGATTGACTGAAACAGTCGACTTACCAACTCCACCTTTTCCCGAGGATACAGCTATAACATTTTTTACATTTTCAAGTTTTCGCTTTGCTGGAAGTCCAGAACCATGCCCAACTTTAAGACTAGCTGGCTGATCTTGCTTTTTTTTCTCATGGGGCTTTTCAACGCTCTTATAGATATCCTTAGTATCCCCAGAGACTGTTTTAATGTAGATTTTATCTTCATCAATCAATGGCCTAAGCTCACAAATAAAAAGATCTTCGATAACTCTTTTTTGCTCAGGTGATATTCCTTCTCGATTATAAATAATTTCTAAGTTACCACCCTCATCTTTTATCGATACAATTCGACCTTCTTCACTCAGGGCGACACTAGTTGCCGGATTTTTGATTGTATTGATTACTTCTTCAATTTTACTCATCTACTCGCCTTAATTAAGATAATTAGTTTAGTGAAATATTAGTTCTTTTTAGACCAGCTTTCAATTCTCTGGCGAGAAAAAATTGCCTTGTCCAAGCAGTTTTTAAGCTGATCCAAGTAATTGGTATAATAGACGGGCTAGCATCTCACACCTTGGAGAACACGTGACGTCAAAAACACATAAAAGAACCATATTTATTGTTGATCCTAAGTTTCAGTTCAAATTTAGCACTCTAATGTGCATCCTTATGTTTGTCTCAAGTCTTTTCTATCCACTAGTTTTCTTACAAATCATTGAAACAATTAGCGAAAAAGTACCAAATGCAGTTTCCGAGATCGCTAATCTAAAAGATCAAACTTTAAAACTTGTAACTTTATGGCAATTAGCTTTCACAGCCTTCACTTTTATTTGCTGTATATTATTTACTCATAAAATAGCCGGCCCAATTTATAAAACTCGAAGGTTTTTAGAGTCAATTCGAAATGGACACTTTGGAGCTGACCTATACTTTAGAAATGGTGACTATCTCCATGAACTTGCGGACGATGTAAACCTTACAATGAAGGCTCTACAAAACCGCTTTAAAGAAGATTCAATATATTTAAATGAAGCCTCAACATATTTAAACAACATAAAAATGATTGTTCCTGATGACAAGAAGGTTGTTATTGATGAAATCATAGAAAAATTAAAATATGTTGAGGAGAGCTTCACCGAAGTAGCTGTTGATGAATAAAATAATTTTAATCATCCTATTTTCTTTTACTTCTTTTGCCTCAACTGATGAGGATCTGGCTATAAATATCAATAGAATATTTATTAACATCAAAAAAGGAAGAGTAAAGAAAAGCCTAATAAAAAAGTCACTTCCGAAGATCAAACGTTCAAAAACATTTAATATCTACTACGATGACTTAAGATTTTTACAAAGTCTTAGTTCTAACAAGTACTTAAAGAAAACCACCTGTGAACTTGAAGATAATTCCAAACATCAACTACATTCTAGATTTAAAAGTCATATTGTTCGATATTGCCATCAAGTAAAATTTAACAGACTTACCAATTTAAATAGTTTTAAAAAAACTGATATAAATGAAAGCTTTCATTACCTCATTAAGAATAGTCCTAGAGAACTTGGTCGTCTATTGCAATCTAAGGTAAGAACAAGATCCTATAATACATTAAAAAAGCAATTAACTCAGATTACAATAGACAACAATTTAGAAATCAGTCCGCATCTTATTCAACATTATGAGGACAATAAGTTTGTCGATAGCACTAAAGTTTACTTACCAGACAAATTAAAACTCAAACTTCACAGAGAACTAAAAACTTACTATCGAGACTTTAAAGAAAGTTTGAAGACTGATTCAAAGAAAGACTATATTCAGAAATCTGAATTTCTCTTGTCTTTTTATGATAGGAATAAGAAAAACTTTAGAGCAATCTCTTTTAAATATCTTCTCTATACAGGCTTACAGCTATTGAGACGTAACCACAAAGATGAATCACTTCGTTTCTTTAAATACACTTATAATATCGAGAGTAATTTTTCTAAGAAGGAAGAGGCATTATTCTACATACTTTGGAATCATATTAAATATGATCGATATGACCTTGCCTCTAAAGAAATTGATGAATATAAAGTTATTGAATCATTTAGCAAGCATAATTCTAAGATCAAATACTGGACTGCTTATACCCTTTTCAAAGAAAATGAAGACTCAATCGCTCGTCATCTATTCAATTTATTAATAAAAAATGATCCCCTTTCTTATTACGCTATCATTTCAAAATTCACATATCCTGAACTCGTTGAAGAAAATCATCCATCAAAAGATAAAACTTTATCTCCGATTGAAGTAAATAAGTCTAATTTCAACAATCAATTTGTTCGAAATATAAGCGAAGTTAGTATTTGGTCTAGCCTAAAGCTTTACCATTATTCTAATCGTATTTTGAGAACGGTTTCAAATACTAATTCGCAAACTGTATTTGCAAACGAAAACTTCATAAAGGACTTCTCACAAAAAGAATTGAACAAAATTTTGTCGTTAAGCTTGATTAAAAACTTTAAAAATAAAAAAGACTTTCTTTCCTCTTTTCGATTACTCAATACATATTTAGACAGAGATACCTTAAAGCTTTCTGATGTCGATTTGAACTATATCTTCCCTAAAAAATATTTAGATATCATAAACAAGCATAACAATGGACTAGACCCACTCTTGATTCTCTCCTTGATCAGACAAGAAAGTGCTTTTAACCAATCAATTCGCTCACATGCAAATGCTATGGGACTCATGCAACTTCTGCCACAGACAGCACGTACAATGGGTAAACTCAGACACAACTCAGATCTATATAAGCCAAACATTAATATAAAATACGGAATCAAATATTTAAAAAAATTAATTAAGAAATTTGATAATAATTTAATTTTTGCTCTTGGTGCTTACAATGCTGGCCCAAGCAAGATTAAGCAATGGCAAAAAAATACTTTCTCACAAGTTGATCCTATCAAACTGATAGAAGAAATCCCTTATAAAGAAACAAGAATGTATGTGAAATTAATTTACAGAAACATGTACTTTTATAAGCTACTTAATAAGCAAAAATTTGATTTTATGAATTATAAAAGTACATTTCTTGTCAGCATGGTCGAAGAAACTGAGAGTAGATCTACACGTTAAATCTAAAGTGGATTATATCTCCATCTTTAACAACGTATTCTTTACCTTCAATTCTAAGCTTACCAGCTTCTTTTACTTTTTGTTCCGAGCCATTAGCAACTAAGTCATCGTAGTGATATACCTCAGCCTTAATAAAACCTTTTTCAAAGTCTGTATGAATAACTCCTGCAGCCTGAGGAGCTTTATCACCAGCCTTAAATGTCCACGCTCTTACTTCTTTTTCACCTGCTGTAAAATATGTTCTTAATCCTAACATCTTATATGCAGCATGAGTTAACACATCTAAACCAGAAACTTCAATTCCTGCAGCTTCCATAAAGTCTTTCTTATCTGCTTCATCTTCAAGTGCTGAAATTTCAGATTCTAATTTTCCACAAATTTTTGAAACTTCAGAACCTTCAGTCTTTGCATAATCTCTAACCGCTTTAACGTATTCGTTATCCTCAGAAACAGAGTCTTCATCAACATTACAGAGATAAAGATTTTCTTTTAATGTAATAAGATTCAAATCTCTAATTAATTCTTTATCTTCATCAGATAACTCAAGAACTCTAGCAGCCTTTCCTTCTTCAAGGTGAGCTGCAAGTCTTTCTAAAACTGGCACAAGCATCTTTGCTTTACTAGAGATTTCTTTATTTTGATTTTTCATCAGCTTTGGTAAATTGCCTTCTTTTCTTTGCACGACCTCAAGATCTGCAAGCGCAAGCTCCATGTTAATTGTTTCAATGTCATCAACAGGATTTACTTCTCCATGAACGTGCACAACATTTGGATCATCAAAACATCTCACAACATGAACAATTGCATTTACTTGTCTAATATTACCTAAGAATTGATTACCTAAACCTTCACCCTTCGAAGCGCCCTTAACAAGTCCTGCAATATCAACAAACTCAACAATTGTTGGAATTGTCTTTTGTGGCTTTACTAAATTAGTAATCTCATCAAGTCTCCGATCTCCAACATTTACAATTCCCACATTAGGTTCAATTGTACAAAATGGAAAATTAGCTGCTTCTGCAGGTGCAGATGTTAATGCTTGAAAGATTGTTGATTTTCCAACGTTTGGTAGACCTACTATTCCACAATTTAATGCCATTATTTAACTCCAAATATTATAATAATTTTTTCTTGTTATACCTTTGAGCAGCTGTTTGAAAGCCTTGTTTCATAAAACAGCTCACCGCTCTTGATGCTTTTTCCAAATATGCATCAAAGAACTCAGCTTCTTCACCCTGGAATTTACTAAGTACCCAATTACTTACATCACCATGGACTGGACGTCCAATTCCAATTCTTAATCTCTTGAAATTCTGATTGCCATATTGCTGAGCAATAGACTTTAGTCCATTGTGACCTGCAAGGCCACCACCATTTTTAAAAGCAATAGTCCCAAAATTCAGATCAAGCTCATCATGAACAATAAGTATATTTTCTTGTGGAATTTTGAAATAGTTTGCGAATGGAACAACAGACTCACCACTTAAATTCATATAAGTTTGAGGTTTAAGAAGGTAAAATTTTTCATCCTCCAACTCAATCGACGCCCATAAACCTTTACTCTTTTCTTTCCATAATAATTTGTCGTGAAAAGGTAGCTTTTCAAAAATATCCCAACCAATATTATGTTTTGTATACTCGTATTCTCTGCCAGGATTACCTAGGCCAACTATTAAAAAAGACATGATAATAACCTATTCAAAAAGTGAACTAACTGAGTCGTTATTGAATGTTCTATGGATAGATTTCGCAAGGATCTCTGCCACTGAAACCATTTTGATCTTCGAGCAAGCCTCAGCCTCTGAAGACAAGTTAATTGTATTAGTTACGACAACTCTATCAAGTGAACTTGAATTAGTAATTCGCTCTATCGCTGGATCTGAAAATACAGGGTGCGTAGCACAAGCTACAATACTTTTTGCACCATTATTCTTCAGCGCATCACATGCTTCTACTAAAGTTCCTGCAGTATCGATCATATCATCAATAATGATACAATCCTTACCTTCAACATCGCCAACAATATTCATTGCTTTTGCGACATTTTTACCCGTTCGCCTTTTATCAATCATAGCAATGTCTGCTTTAACTTTCTTTGCGTAATGACGAACTCTATCAACACCACCTGCATCAGGTGAAACAAAAATACTATTCTCTGATAAAAGATCTGATTTTATATACTCAAGTAGAACTGGAGAGGAGTATATATTATCAAAAGGAATGCTGAAGAATCCTTGTATTTGTCCCGCATGAAGATCCATTGTCATAACACGACTTGCTCCTGCAACTGTAATTAAATCAGCAATGAGCTTCGCGGTTATAGGGGTTCGAGGTGACGCCTTTCGATCCTGCCTAGCATATCCGTAATGTGGAACAACTGCCGTAATTGAACTTACAGAAGCCCTCTTGAGAGCATCTATAATTATAAGCAACTCCATTAAATTATCATTTACTGGAGTCGATGTAGACTGAACCACAAAGACATCTGTCCCACGAACGTTTTTTTCAATCTCACAAAAAGTTTCACCATTTGCAAAGCGAACAACTTGTGGATTTACAAGAGGCACGTCTAGAATACTTGAAATGTCTTTTGATAACTTAGGGTTGGCAGAGCCAGAGACGAGGACTATTTTTTTCATTATATTCCCGTAAAATGGCTGGGGTAGAAGGACTCGAACCTTCGAATGGCAGAATCAAAATCTGCTGACTTAGCCACTTGTCGATACCCCAACATTTATAGATATTAGAAAATTACATAATTATGTGGTTTTTGACAAGAGAAAATCTCTTCCTACTACTACTTACAATCTAAAATTGAGATTCTTTTACCCAAAAACTTAAAAGTATCCTGAAAAATAAGGAATGCTGTATTAGATCCGTATGTTTTTAACTCTTTTTTATTGTCTCTACGACCGTCTACGCCAGCCCATGTGACATAGAGCGTATCACCACTGTAGGCTACAAACCAGTTATCAAAGCCTTTGTTTGTGGTACCAGTCTTACCAAAAAAATTTTGATTTTCAAGATACTTGTCAACCCTTCTCTTAATAGTCGTCATCTTTGGGTTAGACAATATATTTATAATGCTGCCTTTACTATCACCATTACAATCCGAATTAATAAACTTCCTATAAACATTATGAAGCTCCGTTAGACTTAACTCTACTGCCCCAAGAAGTTGAGCTGGATATTGTCCCAGTGGTTTTTTTAGATCTGGAAACAAAGCTTCAAGATCCTTCTCCAATATTTCAAATCCAATATCTCTCGCTATCCTAACTATCGGCCTATTTAAAGACTCACGCAAGGCGCGATCGACAGAAACCCTCTCTTGCTCAACCTTATGTGACTCAGATGGACTCCATCGTCCACTAATAAGATCAAGAGGTATAGGTGCAACACTTACTTGAGTCTCTGGACTATAGCCATACTTGAAAAACTGCCAGTAGAGTAGTGGCTTAATTGTCGAGCCTATCTGATGCCTTTCTTCAGTCATCGCTCTCTCAACACTTCTTTCAAATCTTGAATAATAAAGATCCCTATCTCCAGCCCTTTCCATCGAAACTTTTACAGAGAAGTCCTCGATCCCTACATCTTTCAAAACTTTCTTAGAGTTAATTACAGTATTAAAGTAGAGATACTTATTTTTCACTTCTTTTCTCTGCGAAAGATAAATTGCCTCGTGATAGCTAGTGCTAACTCTCTTTGATAGACTATCTTTAAATTTATCCCAATCATTGCTAGACCATCCGTCCTGATACGCGTAGAGATTTAGCTTCACAAGTTTTTTAAAAATAAAGTCAGACCTTTCTTGCAATCTATTTGTGTGCTTAATTGGATGATAGTAATGAGGGCCCTTTAACATAGCTATAAGAATAGATGCCTCATAGGGCGACAAGTCCACTATCCCCTTGTTGAAATACCCTCTAGCTGCCGCCTCAAGTCCCTTAAATCTAATTCCTCCTATTCCTCCCCAAAAAACTTCATTGAAGTATGTTTGTAAAATTGTTGTTTTGTCATACTTAAGCTCTAAGTAGATAGCGACAATTGCCTCTTTTAATTTTCTCTCAAGAGATTTTTCGTTAGTGAAGAATAGGTTTTTAACAATTTGTTGAGTTAGCGTTGATCCCCCCTGAACAAACGCACCAGCCTTAATGTCATAAATAATTGCCCTAATAATTGATTTAATATCTATTCCAAAATGATCTAAGAATCGATAATCTTCTATTCCAATAAGACCCTTTGAAAAAACTGACGGAATATTTGAAAATGGAATACGGTGCTGAATACATCTGGAGATATTACAGTCGTTAGGGAGTAAATTTTCGATTTCAAAATCATTTAGCACTTCGTAACTATCTTGATCTAAAATACGTAAATTCTTTTCGATCACAGAATAATATCTTCTATCGCTCGAATTTCCATAAAACACTTTGAAATCAGATTTTCTAAGAAGGCCACCCTCCTCGTATCTAACTTTATCTATAGGTATCACAACGTTGACAACATTAGTCATTTCATAAAGGTCAATACTACTTAAAACTTTAAGCACATAAACAGCAACCAACATTAATGTGGTTACAAATAAAATAGTTAAAATTCCAATTACACGTTGCTTCATTTTTTTGATACTTTGACTTAGTAGTCAACTATTCGATATTATTCTCTAACTTTAAAAACAAGATACCATAAGGAAATGCTACATGAAAAAAGTAATTCTTTCAGCTGCTTTAGCAAGCTCTGCAACTATTGCCCTGCCAATTGACTGGCATGGCGAATTACAATTCGACACAAACAAAATACAAGACTTCAGAAAAATCGATAGTACTGTAGACAACTCTGCATCTACAACAGGAACTCAGGAAATTCCTCTCGCGGGTGGAAGTTTATCAAGCGCAAGTTTTCAATCTTATATCTTCAAACTAAGTCCTGAAATTATTATCAATGATTCGACAACTGTTAAAGCTGAGTTCACTACTGGAAGTGGATACGGTGGAAGATTTGGTGATAGCTCTACCAAAAGAGATGCATCTACAGGTGACCCAAGGTTTACAACAGGTCTTTATACTTTTGACACTGTGAGAGACAACAATCTAAACGTTACTCAACTCTACGCGAACTTCTATGCTGACACCGCTACATACACAGTCGGACGTCATGCTGCTCACTGGGCACTTGGAGCTCTTCACAACAATGGTGAAGATAAATCATCAAGACATTCGACAATTAGAGATGGTGTTACTGTTGATCTAAAAATTGGTAATTTCAATCTTGATCTATACTATTCTAAAATTTCTTCTGCTGATAACTTAACAAAATCAGGAAGAATTAAAGAGTCCGGTGTTAGCATTCTTTATAATAATCTTGATAGAGAGTTTGCCTTTGGTATTCTTTATGCAAAAAATAAATCAAGTTCTGATGCAACTCTTGTTTCTGATATCACAAATACAAACCTAGGAAAGACAGATGTTAAAATCACTGACATCTACCTTAAGAAATCTTGGGATAAATTTACAACTGAAATTGAAGTACCATTAATGAGTGGAGAGATTGGAGATGTTTACTCTACAACTTCTAATGAAGACACTAAATATAAAGCAAAAGCTTTTCTTATTCATAATACGTATAATTTAAACAATAATCACACATTAAATTTAAACTTTGGGCAAATTGGTGGTGATGACGGCTTAGAAAACTCTTATAACGCTCTTTACCTACACCCTAACTACCAAGTTGCTAACCTCCTTTTTAGATACAACCTCTATGCAGTTAGTGATACAGCTCAAAACATTTATGACTCATATGTTACAAATGCGACTTTTGTAAAATTTGCTCATACATACACAACAACTAAGTGGAGTTGGACCAATAGTTTTGTTTGGGCAAAAGCGGATGAGTCAGCTCAAGCTGGGAGTGATGCCTATAATCATTCAACAAGTAAGAAGTTTACAGCAACATTCAGTCAAGAAGATGACCTAGGTATAGAGCTTGATTCAAACTTTAATTATATGTGGAACTCATCTGTTACCCTTGGTGGAAACTTTGGGTATCTCTTAACTGGTGACTACTGGGGATACAATGACTCGGCTACGCCAAATGAAGCTAAAGACACATATATTCTACAAGCTTTTGCTAACATTAAATTTTAATTATCATACACTCAGAAATAAAGAAGGCTCCTTACGGAGCCTTCTTTATTTCTGAATATAATGTTTTATCTTCAATTAGTATATTGGAGTTTGTCCACTCGGATACAATGTCGGTGACTGCATTGGGAAATATTGTTGATTCTGAAAAATATTTCCGTTCTGTTGGTAAGGAATACTTACACCATTACTTTGATAAGGATCATATATAGGCCCTCTCGTATTTAAATTTAAGCCATCTAAGTTAGATCCAGAGTCAAAACTAAATTCATTTGAACCATCAAGACCTAAGTTAAAATCTTGTTCAAAGTCAAGATCAGATAATCTCGAAGAACTTGAGCCTGTATTATAAAACCAGTTCCCAACTCTCATTCTTCTATTCTTTTTCGATCTTCTATCGTCCGATGCTTTAACTTGCATGGCTTCAAACTTCCCCTGACGGTATAAGTTTGTGTAGTCTTGTATCACTGCGCTCTGTGAACTAATTTGACTATTATATTGTCTAGAAATCGCTTCTCCTCTTTTTGAAAAGTAAGAATTAATTCTTGGCCATGCTTGAGCACATCTTTGCTGTACATTAATTCCAGTACAATATGCTTTATAGTATTTTCTTCTTAGCTCTTCATTTCTTTTAAGACGTTCCTTTCGTCCTTTCTGAAGACTCTTAACAGCCCATCTACGACCCTCGATTATATCGTAGCCCTTACCTTTTCTTAATTTCGATCTTTCCTTCCACTCTTTAAAAGTATCAACATGATATTCTTGTTCATCTTTGACATATTCTTCAGCATCACCAAGTGTTATCGGGTCATCGACTCTATTGCTGTTATCATCAACAAAGACTTTCGAATAATACTTAGCTTGAGCGACAGCTTTTAGAACTTTTTGACCTTCTTTCTTTCTGTTGAAATATCCCATGGCGTCCATTACAAATTCAAAGTAATCAGACTCAGAACGATCCATTTTTGCCGTAAGCTCATTAAGTGCTTCTATTTTTTCATCAATTTGCTCAACAAGATCCTCATCTTCAGCCTCTTCAGCTGCTTCTCTTTGTAACATATATTCTTTTAATTGCGACTCAATTGAAGGCATTATCTCATCTGAGAAATATTTTAAATGTTCAGCATATTCTTTTAGACGCTTCTTGGCTTGCTTCTCTGTCATTCCAAAATCACCTTCACCATCAACGTCGTGCTCAAATTTTTCTTCAATCTTTTCTAACTTCTTTTCAAGATCATTTATACCATCGGCGATCATTTTTTCCTGAAGGTTTCTTGTCACATCTCTTAACTGGTTTAAGTTTGCAGTATCTTCTTTTGCTAGATTGATAAGTAGATTTCTTGCGTCCGCATACTTTCCATTGTGGTTTTCACAAAGCTTTGACACTTGCTCATAAACCTCATAATCACTAGTTTTATTAGCCATCATATATTCATCTGGTCTTGGTGATACATAGTAATTACACTTCTTTGGATTTGGATAAATATCCGAAGATAATTTACCTGCAGCACTATCCTTGTCATAAACTTCATGACTACTATATGGATTATCGATAATTACTCTGGAGTTTGATCTTTGCCAGTCTGCGTTTGCATCAGAAGATAAGACCTCAGAAATTAAACTCGAACTTTGTGGCATTGCTCTTTTCTTTTTTGCAAATGCACTTAAATCACCTGAAGGATCAAAGCTTTGTTTTCTCTCAGAGCTTGCATCACTTGGGTCAACTCTTTCATTTCGCGCTAGACAACTAAGAATTGCATTTTCAATATTAGTTACTGGCTCAAGATCAGTATCTAGCTCAAATTTAACGACATATTGATTACCAGATCTTTCAGTCTTCACCTTAATTGCTTTCAGACATTCATCATCAGCCTTACTGTGGCTATAAAAATCTCCAACTTCAACAATAATAGATCCACCTGAAGGCCTTATTTTAACATTAGGAGCAATCTTCTTAATGAACCTATAGGAAACTTCTCTTCTATCTGGCGAGTCTTCACATATCTCTGACGCATTTGCATTCATGGAAAACATGAAAACTAGAATTGAAAAACAACTAAATAATCTTCTCATAACTACTACCTTCTATAAGGAAATACTCTTTCTCATAGAATTATTCGGTAGATTTATGAAGTTTCTTGAGCTTTTTCATCTCTTATAAATAAAATCAGGTACTTATTAGAATATAAAAGTACCTAGGACACTCGGCTCATCTACTATTTCCATAGTGTTAGTGACCTTATTCTTTTCATTTTGCTTTAACTTTTTCTGATATGTTTCCACTCTTGTTTGAAATAAAGTTTTCTCACTTTCCAATGTATAAAAGTTTTTTATCTCTACTTCTAATTGAGTCTTTGAATTTTCAAAAACAAATGACTTAGGTAGTTGATAACTTCCGCCAAACACAACATGCTTTCGAGGAATGACTTTGTATTCGTTATCCATCATCTTCAAAGTTAAACTTTTTAAATTATGATTATCATTACTAAATGTAGCATTCACATTGTCCATATTTAGCTCCCAAAAAAATCCACGACCTTTCTTTACCAACTTAAGAAGTTCAGTATTACTATACATCGACTCATTCATGATTTTAGTAACTTTAAGTTTTTCCTCCTCTTCCTCTGGTAATAGTGGTGACTTTGGTACCTCATTAATATCTACCAGCCCCCCCTCCTCAGAAACTTCACTTGCTTTGAGTTTCTCCTCATAAGTTTTCTTCTCTTCAAGAAATTTCTTATACTTCTCTAAAAGTAATTTCTTATCCTCATTGATGGCATCTTGATTACTCTTATAGTTTTGTGAAATTTCTTTAAATATGCTATCGATATCTTTTGAAGTGTTAAGCGCGTACATATTTATCAAAGAATAGAAGAGTCTGCGATCAAAAATTTTATCTTCTTCCAATGTCTTATGAAAATTTCTTATATATTTCATATCCTGCATTTGGGAGAAACTAAAGTCAGCACCATACGTAGCAAAAATAACATCTGTACGGTTCACTTTTTCAATATTGAATAGTATTTTTACAAGCCTTTTTTCAATTTCATACTCTTCTTTCACCCCATCAAGGCTCTCCAACTCAAGATTTTTTAATTTTTTATTCTTAATAATTAACTCAAGAACTGCTAAACTACCCTCCAATTCTTTATTACTCGAATTTCTAAATAAACCCTCTACAGTAGGCATCGCCGCAAGAGCAATAGTGCTAAAAATCAATGTAAATATAAATCTTTTCATGAATAACCTCGTCAATAGATCATTTTAACCGATATTTAATATGCTTTCCACAAACTATTTCCCGACTATTTTGTACAAGTATGAATGATGTGACGTTCTATTTCCTATACTTTATAATTTGAAACAGAGGTTTATATGAGAAAAATTTTACTTTTTTGTTTTCTAACATTTTGTGCTCAGGCAAAAGTACTTAACTTTGAAACTACTAGAATGAAATCTACTGCTGGTGCTGGATCAGCATCACTGACAATGAACGAAGCGTCACTTCTTAACCCTGCACCAATTGCATTTTTTAATGTTTCATCTTTATACCTTGAAAAATCAAGTAGCGAGTATACAGATACTGACGAAAATGGCCTCGAAAGTTCTAACTATGCCTTCATTGCATCTGATGCTAAGAGTAACCTTAGAGGGTCTATGGCCTTCATTAAACATGCCGAAGGCTTAAACCAGCTTAAACAATTCAATATTTCACTTGCATCTATTATAACAGAAAAGTCATCACTAGGTGTCGCCTATCGTAATGTTGAAAAAAGATATCGCTTTAGGGGAAACGAAGTTGTTGAAGATTATAAAATCTTTGTACCTGGTGTTTTTCATGCTGTTAGTAAAGACTTCTCAATTGGCTTTAGTGTTGTTGATCCATCAAGAAATAGCCCAAATGAAACAAAGGCAATCGTTGGACTTCAATATAATATTCTGAATTTCATGCTACTTATGCTCGATCTTGGTGCGGACTATGAAGAGAATATTTCTGAATCAGGGTCAATCAGGGCCGCAACGCAATTAAAAGTTTTCGATGATTTCTTCTTAAGATTTGGTGCTTTTGAAGACAAAAAGCTTCTTGAGCGAGGCTCTGGGT
>CAWUIU010000008.1:0-23856 GCA_963922285.1 uncultured Oligoflexia bacterium
CCAACTGAAGCTTTCATCATATCTAGTAGTGGCGATGGCCAAATACCAAAAAGAATAACTGCAACACAAAGTGGTAACATATAGAAAATCTCTCTAGCGTTCATATCTGTGTAAGACTTATTTTCTTCAATAACTTCACCAAAGAACATTCTCTTAAACATCCATAGTAGATATGCAGCACCAAGAAGTAGACCAACGACTGCAATAACAGTAATCGTAGTAAACTTGTTGTAGATACCTAGGAAAATAAGAGCTTCAGAGATAAATCCTGAAAGACCAGGTAGTCCCATTGAAGCAAACATAGCAATAATAAACACAATAGAAAATTTCGGCAATTGAGTATAAAGACCTCCAAAACCTTTTGTTCCATCTGGTCTAATGATCCATCTGTGGTGTGATCTTTCATAAAGAATACCGATAAGAAGGAACATCATAGCTGTTGAAGTACCGTGGTTAAACATCTGAAGAACAGCACCATTCATACCTTGAACTGTCATCGCAGCAAGACCAAGCATTACAAATCCCATGTGAGAAACTGAAGAGTATGCAACAAGCTTCTTAACATCTGTTTGTGCCATTGCACAAAATGCTCCGTATATAACATTAATTAAACCTAACCAAGCAATGCAATCTGAAAAGTATACAGAAGCACTTGGGAAAATTGGATAAGCAATTCTTAGAAAACCATATGTTCCCATCTTTAAAAGGACACCAGCAAGAATAACTGAAATTGCTGTCGGTGCCTGAACGTGAGCATGTGGTAGCCATGTGTGAAAAGGAAAAACTGGAACTTTAATTGCAAAACCAACAAATAGAGCAATAAAGAACACCTTCGCAAAAGGAAGACCATAACCAAATAGAGTTACCGTCATATCCTTAAACTTTCCACCTGACAGAGCTAAGATATTAAATGAATCAACTCCTTGACCAGTTACAAAGTATAGAGCAACCATACCAACGAGCATTAAGATTGAACCAAAGAATGTATATAAGAAGAATTTAACAGCTGCGTATTCTCTGTTCTCTCCACCCCAAATACCGATGAGGAAGAACATTGGAATAAGCATAACTTCCCAGTAAACATAGAAAAGGAAAAAATCCATTGCCATGAATACACCGTAAACTGTTGACTGTAAGAACAGTAATAGTGCGAAGTAACCCTTTACCTGCTTCTTAATTGTCCAAGATGCAAGAATACAAATGAACAGAAGTAGCGATGTTAAAAGAATCATCGGTAGAGAGATTCCATCAACCGCTAAGTGATAAAAGATGTTAAATTGCGAAATCCACGCTTTCTTTACTGTTAATGCTTCTTGCATTCCAGGGACTGTGTGGTCAAATTTCATATATAGCACTGCTGATAAAAACATCGTAATTGCAGTGTTAATTAATGACCAATACCTAATCGCATTTTCTTTCGCTCTAGGGATAATTAGTACCCCAAGAACACCGATTATAGGCATCCACAAGATCCAGCTTAATAAATTTGAATGACCGCTCACCTGTAACTCCTTATATAGCTAAAATATAACCAAATAAAACTAATACTGTTGTAATAATATAAAGTTGAATTTTTCCTGACTGTAGTGTTCTTAATATTACGTTGAAAACCTTAACACTTGCACCAGTACCATCAACCATGATTGTATCGACAAATAAATTATCGAACCACTTAGCGATTCCCATCACATACTTAACGACTGTTGCCCATCCATCGACTGCAAATCTGTCATAGAAGCCCATATCAAAACGAGCAAGTAAGTTATTGAAAGGAAGAAGCATTCTTTGAATAAAGCCTTTAATATATAAGTGATCCATAAAGTAACCATTTTGTAGAGTTCTGTAATACTTATTGAAAGTATTTACCCACCAACCTGGATTAACTGATCCTTTCACATACATTAAGAACGCTAAGAAAATTCCCGAGAAAGCAATAATAATTGAAATCCCTGCACCCCAATAGTGAACCACATGTACATGATGTGCTTCAGCTTCTGGTAACCCATAAGTACTATCGTACTTTGACTTTGTAAGATTTAAAGCTGGTCTCGTATCAACAGATCCCCATGGCTCACTCTTATAATCTAAGAATTTCTCAACTTTTGGAGTTGCAACAAGAGTTTTAAACCACTCAAACTTTCCTTCCTTGCTAGCAACTTTAACAAAGCCTTGACCAGTTAAAGATCCTGCAAACCAAACACCTAGTGTGAAAATTGATAGAAAGATAAGAGGAGCATTTCGATTCCAAGAAAACTTCTCTTCATGACAGTGATCGTATGCATCTTTATCTCTTGGCTCACCATGGAAAGCCAAGAACATCATTCGACACATATAGAATGCTGTTAAGAATGCTCCAGTGAAACCAAGAATAGTTGGAATCCACCAGTGTGCTCCATGCGTTGCCATAACAAGGGCATCTCCTAGAATTCTATCTTTAGAAACAAATCCAGAGAAGAAAGGAACACCTGCAATTGCAAGAGTACATGCCCACATACATAACCATGTGAATTTCATTTTATTTTTAAGTCCACCCATTCTTGGCATTTCTTGTAAGTGAATACCGTGAATAACTGAACCAGCACTTAAGAATAGACATGCCTTAAAGATAGCGTGAGTAATTAAGTGCATGAAAGCAGCGTTATAAGATCCAACACCAACACCTAGAACCATGTATCCAAGTTGAGAAATAGTTGAAAATGCTAGAACTGCTTTGAAGTCTGTTTGAACAAGTGCAATCGTTGCTGCACCTAGAGCTGTTATACCACCAATCACGGCCACGAAGTATGTAAGATGACCAACTTCAAGAAGTGGATAAATTCTAAGTGATAGATAAACACCTGCGGCAACCATTGTAGCTGCGTGAATTAGAGCCGAACATGGTGTTGGACCATTCATCGCATCTGGTAGCCATACATTTAGTGGGAACTGAGCTGATTTACCAATTGTACCTAGGAAGATACAAACACCTGCGAAAGTAGCAAGTGGAATCCCAAGAACATATTCATTAGTAAGTGCACCGTTTGCAATTGCTTTATAAAGATCAACAAAAGCAACCGAACCTAATGTATTCCATAGAGCAACAATACCGAGGAGAAAGAAAACATCTCCGATTCTTGTTGTCATGAAAGCTTTTACGTTTGCATTTCCTGTCTTCTCTTTTTCATAGTAGTGACCAATTAAAGAGTAAGAGCAAAATCCCATTAATTCCCAGAAGATAAATACTGAAAATAAGTTATCAGACAGAACAAGTCCTAACATCGCTGATGTAAAGAGTGACATATAAACAAAGAATCGACCGTTTCTCCCGTAATGCATATCATGATGCATGTACCAAGTTGAGAAGATATGAATCATTGTTGCAACTACAGTAACCATTAAAAGCATAATCGCAGACATGTTATCAATGTAGATACCCATGTTTACATTAAAAGCCTGGCCTCCACCATTAAGGTCAAACCAAGTAAATACTTTATGGACATAGTAGTCAGCTGAGTATTTTCCAAAAACAAAGTCATTGAAAATTCTAATTGCGTAGACTGATGATCCTGCAATTGCAGCACATGCTAAGAAAACTGCTGCGACTGTCGCTTTACCACCCTTTCTTGCTAAGAATGCATTAATTACAAAAGCAAAAAATGGTAAGAGAACAATTGGAGCTACACTTGAAATCGTATATTGCATTTCTACTTCCTTCCCTACTAACTATTTAACTCTACGGCATCATCAATATGAATCGACTCTTTAATTTGAAAGAATCGAATCACAATTGCCAGAGCAACGGCTGCTTCAGCTGCTGCAATTACTATAATGAAGAGTGACATTATATGCCCATCTAAGTTCTGATTTATAAATCTTGTGTATGCTACGAAGTTTAGGGCAGCCGAATTAAGAATAAGCTCAATCCCCAAAAGCATTGCAATTATATTTTTTCTAGCAACAATTACTGCAATACCAGCAAGAAATAGAGCAAATGAAATAATTAAATAACTTGATAATGTAATCACTTCTCACCTCTATTTAATGTTCTTGGCCTAGAAATAACTGCCGCACCAATAAGTGCACCAAGTAATAATATTGAAGAGATTTCAAAAGCCAATACATGGTCAGTTAATAATAGAGTTCCAAGATCTTCAACCGTTGATTGCACTTGCGGAAGTTCAGCTACCTCATATCCTTTAAAGATAGGAGTTAGAACTTTTAAAATCACAAATGAAAAGATCAAAGATACTAGCGCTGCTATAATATAAGTTTTAGTTGTCCCCATTGAAGGAACCTTATTAATTCCAAACTTATTAACAAACTCTTGTACTCCACCTGTTAACATGATCGCAAAAAGCATAAGGATAACTACACCACCAGCATAAACAACTAATTGCGTGGCAGCTAAGAAGTCAGCCCCCAATGTTGCATATAAACCTGCAATACCAAAAAGTGAAAGCAGCAGAAACATACATGCATGCATTAAGTTTTTTACACTAACAACCATGAACGCACCAAAAAGAGTTGCGATAGCAGAAAGTATGAACATTGCATTTAAAAACATTTCAACCTCTAAATATTAATGATGTCCGCCACCAGCAGCAGAAGCTGCGGCTTTAGAAATTAATTCCAATATTGAATGCCCGTCAAAGGCATACATCCAAATTGCACAACCAACAAGATTGAAGATCGCAATCGGAGTTAAGTATTTCCAACAAATTGTCATAACGTGGTCAACTCTGATTCTTGGAAGAGTCCATCTAATCCAAATGACAACATAATAAAGCGCTATTGTTTTTAAGAAAAATACCTTTAACTGAAGAATATTACCAATTTGCTTAGCAAGCATCGGATGAACTGCCGGAAAGTTCTTAATGATAAACTCACCAGTTCCTAAACCAAATGGAACGTTATATCCACCAAGAAATAGCGCAGCCATAACACCACAAAGAACAAATACTTCAATATATTCAGCTAGTGCAAAAAATGCGAATCTCATTCCAGTAAATTCAGTATGGTAACCAGATACTAGCTCCGATTCAGCTTCAGGTAAGTCAAATGGTGCCCTGTTTGCTTCTGCAAGTGAACCTACAAAAAGAACAAAGAATGCAATAAATGTAAAAGGGTTATGAAGAACAAACCACTGATGTGGTAATCCACCCTGAGCCTCAGTAATCGTTCCAAAAGATAATGAACCTGACATTAATACAATTGCTAAAATTGATAATGTAACAGGAACCTCATAAGAAATAATCTGTGAAGCACCTCTCATACCACCAAGCATTGACCACTTAGAGTTAGAAGCATAACCACCAACAAATATTCCAACACCAACTAATGATGAAACACCAAGTAAATAGAAAACACCGATATTTAAATTAGTTAATGTAAAACCATTTGAAAATGGAACAACTGCAAGTGACATGAACACACCAACTAAACACATTAGAGGTGCAACAAAGAATAAAAACTTATCAGCTTCTCTTGGTGTAACATCTTCTTTAAGAATCATTTTTACACCATCAGCTAAGAACTGAAGAATACCGAAAGGACCAACTCTGTTTGGACCTTGTCTCATTTGAATATCCGCTGAAATTTTTCTTTCAGCATAAGTTCCAAGACCACCAACAAGTGCCATAACATTTACAACAATAAAAACTGCTACAGCAAAAAGCGTAAAAGTAACAACGCCTGTAGCATCAAAACCAAGCACTTCCGTTAGCTTATCAATTAACATTGAAAAACCTGGCGCTTGAGATAAGTAAGAAACGACTGTGTTATTCATCCTAAATTACTCCCCTTCGTTTTCCACTTGATATGACTTAACCCAATCAAGATCACCCTTCTTCCAGCAATAGATAACACCTTCAAGAAGAACTGAGATAAACAATAGTAGAACGATTAGAACAGGACCACCCTCACCTAGCTCTACAAACTTTTTAAATACCGCGGCCACTGGAAACATTAGAGCACCTTCAACATCAAAGATGATAAAGATAAGAGCAACTACATAAAAACGAACATTAAAATTCGACCAAGCTGTTCCTACAGGCTCTTCACCACATTCATATGGTGATGTTTTTAATTCAGTTGGGTTGTGCGGTCTAATTAATCTACCTACCAAAAGTGCACCTACGAACATAATAATAGCGAATGCCATTAAAATAAGGACCGGCATGTAGACGTCTAGATTGTACGACGACATCGTTTAACTCCATGGATATTTTATACTTAAGTGAAGGTAGACTACACGAAAACAAGCATTTTGGAAATGTAGTTTTTTATTCGCAGCGCTTCATTTATGTAAGTTTAATACTTGTACAAGAGAAAGCACTGAGTAAATTGTTTTTAATATATACGCGAGGTGCTATAGACGATAAATATCATTATATGTAATTTGTCCTCAACTCTAATCCAAATCAATAGGCTATATATGTTTAGTGCAATACAAAACAAACTCAAAGAATGGAAGAACTGCTCCAGAAGCACCATTGACATCAATGGAATCTCGGCACATCAATGGCTCTTCCTTCAGGAGCTTCTTGACGACTCCAAGCACAATAGCAAACTCTTTGTTTTCTCATCTAACGAAGAAGCTGAAAGCTTTTATCACGGAGCGAAAAAACATCAAACGTTTAGTGATCTTTTTTTATTGTTCACTGGCCTTGAAAGCTCCCCCTATTCTGGACTTATTTCTTCAGAGAGAAATTTAAGTTTTAGGTTTCGTGTTCTCGATACTGTGTTGCAAAATAAAGATAGAACCATAACCATTGTAACTTCAATTGAAGCTTTATCTTTAAAATTGCCACCTAAAGAGTTCTTCTCTGAAAATTCAATCAATATAAACGTTGATGACATTATCGAACCTGACGAACTAGCAGGCAAGCTCGTATCAATTGGATACACCTCAAGCCACACAGTTGAAGAGCCAGGAACTTTTTGTAAAAAAGGAGAGATTTTTGACATTTATCCTATATCTCACCCACCAATAAGAATTCACTACTTTGATGAACTTATTGAAGAAATCTTTCTTATCGACAAAGAGACACAAAAATCTTTAAGAGATAATAAAGTCGAAAATGTAAACATCTCCCCTGCACCGACGATTTTCACTCAGAGCAAATTCTCAAATAATTTACGCGACCAACTTTTAAGGCCTACGCCTGGCCAAAAAGAAAAGTTTGAATTTAGAAAATCAATTTTTTCACAACTAAGTAATAATCAACTTTTTGAAAACTATCCTGCATATACACCTCTTTTCTTTCAAGAGAACTCTCACCTTCTCGATTATCTCGACCAAGATAATTTAGAGGTATATTTAATAAATGAAGGAAATGTCATTGAGGCTATAGAATCATATTATGAAGAACTTAATTTTGATTTCCAAGAATCATTGAAGGATGAGTTTGATTCTATACTACCCTCATACGAAAATCTCTATCTTGATAATATCTTAGAAATATTAAAAGATATTCGTCATGTTAATATTAATCATATTGCAGTTCATACGAACTTAACAGATAACTCTGATACTATTGAATTATACTTAGAAAATGCCCGTTCATACTTGTCTGAAGTCATTAATCCTACGCTATCTAAGAAAGAACAATTAAAAGGAATATTTGAATTTATTTCAAATAAGTTTAATTATTCTGGTAATGTCATTTTCACTTACCAGAACGAAAACTCAAAAAAAGAAATTAATCATCTCATTGAATTATTTCAACTTGGAACAGATTTTAAAAGTCGTATAAAGTTTTTAAATTATAAATTACCTCATGGATTTTATTACGATTCAGAAAAAACTCTCATTCTCTCTGACAGTGATTTATTTACCACTAAGCGTGATGTTGTAAAACAAGAAAAGATTGTTGATTATGACTTATTTGCTGAACAAATAGCTTCTCTTAAGCCAGGAGACTTTGTCATTCACTCTAAGCATGGAATTGGTGAATACAAAGGCTTAGAAGCAATGGAAATAGGTGACTCAAAGACTGATTACCTTGTCATTCATTATAAAAATAATGATAAAGTTTTTGTTCCAATTTATAAAATGAACCTTATCCAGAAGTATGCTGAAAGCACTGCTAGTGTACAGATTAACAACTTGCGAACAAATAAATTTGATTCTGTTAGAGCCAAGGCAAGAGAGTCTGCGAAGAAGTTAGCATTCGATCTATTAAAGCTTCAAGCTGAAAGACAGTCATCTCCAGCATTTTCTTTTAACGAACCAGATAATGAATATCGTGAATTTGAGCTAGACTTTCCATTTAATGAAACTCCAGATCAAAGAAAAGCTATCGATGGAGTTTTAGAGCACATGCAAAAGCCTGTCCCAATGGATTATCTCGTTTGTGGTGATGTTGGTTTTGGAAAAACTGAAGTCGCCATGAGAGCAGCATTCAAGGCTGTCGAAGATAAAAAACAAGTCGCCATGCTGGTACCCACGACAGTACTATCATTACAACACTACAACTCATTTCTTAAACGATTTAAAAACTTTCCAATAGAAATAGAATTTTTATCTCGATTTAAAACTGCAAAGGAAGAGAGAGAAATTAAAGAGCGACTAGAAAGGGGAGAGATCGATATCATTATCGGTACTCACAAACTTCTCTCAAAGACTATGAAGTTTAAAGATCTTGGCCTTGTTATTGTTGATGAAGAACAAAGGTTTGGAGTAACTCACAAGAACAAGTTAAAACTTTTAAAAACAACAGTCGATTTTCTTACTCTTACAGCAACGCCAATCCCAAGAACACTTCAATTATCATTTTTAGGATTAAAAGATTTAGCTTTAATTAAAACTGCTCCGCCGAGAAGACAGTCTATAAAAACATATTTGATCAAAGAAGACGATCACACCATTCAAACAGCAATTGAAAGAGAACTTAAAAGGGGAGGACAAGTTTTCATTGTTCATAACCGTGTTCAAGACATGGAAAATTACGTTGCCTATATTAGAGGACTCGCACCGAGTGCAAAGATCGTCTATGCTCATGGCCAAATGAATGAAAAAGAACTGGAAGAAAGGATTTCTGCTTTTTACAAGGGTCATTACCAAATTTTAATTTCAACCACCATCATTGAATCTGGAATAGATATTCCAAATGCTAATACGATGATTATCGATAGGGCTGATAGATATGGACTCGCACAGCTTCATCAACTGCGCGGTAGAATAGGGAGATCAGACAAAAAAGCATACGCTTATTTTATTGTACCCAAAACAAGGAAAATAACAGAAGTTGCAGCTAAGAGATTAAAAGCTCTACAAACTTATGCCGACATGGGAGCCGGTTTTCAAATTGCCAATTGCGATCTTGAAATTAGAGGAGCCGGTGACATTCTTGGAGCGAAACAATCTGGTCATATTGAAGCGATTGGACTTGAGCTGTATATGGAACTTCTAACAGAAGCAATTCAAGAATTAAGAGGTGAGAGAAGCGTTATCAAGAAAGACGTTGAAGTTAATACTCCTTTTCCAGCATTTATTCCTGCTGCTTACATCAAAGACTCTGCTGATCGACTGAAATACTATAAGCAACTTTCGAACGCAAACGATATAAATTCGATATCGAATCTTGAAGATACCTTCTTCGATATATATGGACCAAGACCGGAAGAAGTTGAAAACCTATTTTCGATTCTAAAGTCTAGAATCTCACTTATTCCTTGTGGAGTCAGTTCAGCTCAAGTTCTTGGTAGTACAATTATACTGAGTTTTGACAAAGGTATTTTAGAAAAAGACGAAAAACTTAGAAATAGCGTTGTCGATTCATTTATAGGTCGAACAAGAAAATACTCTTTTACTCCAGATTTCAAGCTTGTCTATAAACATGATAAAGAATTTACTCAAGAATATCTTGTGAAATTTTGCGAAGACATAAGAGTACAAATACTTAAAGAATGATTACACTTTTTCTTTATCGTATTCGTTTAATTCTTCTATTAAGTCTTTAATTCGAAATAAGTTCTTCTCACAAATACCCATAAGTTTTTCACTGCTACCAGTATTTTCTCGGGCACTTTTTAAAGAGTCGAGAGCAACACCTAGAGGGTTATTCAACTCTTTATTCAATGATTTAATTATACGTGATGTTGTTTCCTGCCTCTCCATTTTATGTATTTCATGCATCAATTCATTTCTTAATGTATATTCAAAATATTGAACAACAAAGAAGCACAAAAATGACGGAACAAAATTTGAAAAGATACGAGCTGGTAGCGAAGCAATGATTGGATCAATAGGGTCAAAGTAATACATACCAAAATTACAAGCTGCAATTCCCAGTAGTGCAGGAGCGATTCCCCACTTATATCCAAATTCAATTTTGTAACCTATAAAAATATTAATAATCCAAGGAACCATCATCCAAGAATTAGTCTTTAGAAAAATGCAAGTAACTGGTAACACAATATAGCCAGAAAAAAACAACGTAAGTCTAAAAATTGCAAGCTTTGCATAACGATCTTTCATCAATCTAGTTGATAATAGAATCCCCGCAACAACGATTGTAAAAACATCTGGAAAGAAGAACCATTTAGGTACTATCAACTTTGGAACTATTGATAATATCATAAAGACAGAGAAAGTAAGCGCGACAGAGTCGACAAGTCTTAATCGAAACTGTTCGTAGATCTCATTTTCAAGACCTTCCTTTTGATAAATTTTAGTAATCTCTTTCAAAGTATTGATATATCACTTCCTACTAACTTATATAAGCATATCTTATTAGACACAAGCTTGATACAAGTTAATTTGATTACCTGATGAAAATACTATCATCGGGTATACACAACAAATAAGCAAAATATTCCATCTTATTGAATTTACATAAGAGCTTAAAGAGTTTGGTATAATAAACTTAATGAACAAAATCGTTAGAGAAACAAGGATGTTAAATTATGCTTAGAAAATTATTTCTGTGCTTTGTTCTTATCGTAAGTGCCTATAAAACTTTTGCCCAAAACAATGACAGAGTCGTCGCTGAAGTAAATGGTTACAAGATCACTAAAAGTGAACTCGATAAGACTTATCTCCTTAATAAATATGTTGTCACTAATGAGCCTGTAACCATGAAAAAGGTTCTTATAGACATTATCAATAAAAAAGTTGGTATCAAAAGGGCTAAAGAGAATGGCCTTGATAAAGATGAAGTTGTTAGAGGCAAAATGGAAGAAGTACTTTTCCATGCTCAGGTCTCAAAAGATCTTGAACCAAAATTTAAGCAAATCACTGTAACTGATAAAGATGTATCATCATTTTATAAGCAATTTCCTGAGTACAGAACAGCCCATATCTTACTGAGAGTTAGGGTTGCTCCTGATAAAGAAGAAATTAAAGCTGCGCAAAACAAAATTTTTGATATTTTTAAAGAACTTAAAAAAGATCCAAGTAAATTTGCTGAACTAGCAAATAAGTACTCACAATCACCTAACGCTGAAAGTGGTGGAGAAATTGGATTCAAACCTGCATTTTTCCTAGCTCCAGAGTACTTTAACGCAATCAAGGGTAAAAAGATCGGACACATTACTGAGCCTGTAAGAACACAGTTTGGTTATCAGATCATCAAGCTGCTCGGCGTCAAAAAAGAAGATGAAATTAGTAAGCCTCAATATAAGAAGTTTGTTTACGATAGAAAAAGAGACAAAATCATTGATTCTTATTTTGTAGACTTAAGAAAAAGAGCAAAGATTAAAATTATTGATAAAAATTTGATGTAAATATCTTCGTGGGCCATACTTTTAGCTAAAAGTATGGCGTACTTCTAAAAAAAATTATATCTTTAATGTCACTGATCATTGAAAAAACGCGGAGAGACATGAAGATACTAATCCCACTAATATTTATTTTTTCCATTGAAGCAAAACTTCTTGATAAAATCGCAGCAGTTTTTGACAGTAATATAATTACTCTATCAATGATAGAGAGAGTTAAAGATAGTCTTGGTGCGCGAAAAAATATTTCACCATTCATCTATAAAAAGACTTCTTATAAAGCGTCAGAAGTTATCGACTTACTTATAAGACGAAAAATTATTCGTTCAAAGCTTTCTGAGCTAGGCTACATTATTGGTGACGAACAAGTAGAAAGTGAAATTAAGAGTAGAGAGAGTAAACTTGGTCTCTCTCGAGAACAGCTCTTACAATTTTTAAAAAGTAATAATACAAATTATGAAGAGTTTTTCGAAATAACAAGAGAAGCTCTTGAATATAACATTTTTAATTCAAAAGTTATTGTTCCCCTAATCTCTATTTCAGAACAAGAGATTAAAAACGAGTTTTTCAAACAAAACTCGAATAACAAAACAATCGCTTATCGATACACTCTTGTCGACTTTACTTATAACAATGGGAATCTTCCAAAGAGAAAATACGAAGAGTTCAAAAATGCTATGATTAAATTTCAACAAGGCTCTCCACTTCCAGCAAAGTTTAATAACGTTAGTCCTGTTGAAATTGGCGACATCAATGAAGAGTCTCTAGACTCTAGTCTACAAAGACTTCTAAAAAGAGTGGGGGAAGGCGAGTTCACAAACCCTATACTTTTACATGGAAATACACATATCTTCTTTGTTAAAAAAAGAGATATCGTAGACTCAGAAGTCTTCCTAGAATCTAAAAATCAAATTAAAGGGCAGCTATTTCAAAAGAAGCTAGGTGTTATTACTGATTCATGGTTCCAAAGAGAATCTTCAAATCACTACGTTAAAAAGTTTTTATGATTTATGTTTCCTGTGGACACGAAAAGGGAATAGGCCTTGAAGTCTTTTTAAAAAGCTTTCTACTATTAAACAAAAAGCAGCAAAGCTTATTTAAGTTATTCTCAAATCGTAAAACACTAGAGGAAAACTTAAAAAACTTAAATCTATCATTTTCTATTAACCAGAACTCTTGTGTTTTTACTAGTGCAGAGCTAAAGACTGAGCTTGATGAGAAACTTCCTATCTCAGACTCTTCTTTTAAAAGAGCCATTAAAGCAGGTAAAGAAAATGACATTTTAATTACTCTACCAACAACTAAGGATCAGTTAATTTTAAGAAATTCAAAACCTGCTGGACACACTGAATTCCTTAGAGAATATTTTAAAATAGATGTCTCAATGTTCTTCAAATCTGAAGAAGCTAACGTCCTTCTCATTAGTGATCATATCCCACTAAAGGATGTATGTAATCTAAATGCAAAAGATATAATTAAGCACATAGATCTAACGATAAAAGAAAAAAAGAAATACTTCAGCGAAACAAATACAGTCTATATTGCTGGCATTAATCCACATGCTGGAGAGGATGGAATACTTGGAAATGAAGATAGTGTTATCAATGAAAGCATTGTACAACTAAAGAAAACATTCCCTATGGTAAATTTTCATGGACCACTTCCGGCTGATAGCATGTTGGTAAATCGAGTATTCAAAGAAGATTCTCTCTTTGTTTACTTGTATCATGACCAAGGCTTAGCACCATTTAAAACTTTATTTAAGACAAAAGGTGCTAATATATCATTAGGACTTCCTTTCCTTAGACTAAGTGTAGATCATGGTACAGCCTTTGATCTTTATGGTAAAAATACTGCTGACTATATGGGTTGTAGCTACGTTCTAAATTTAGCACTAAAAGCTCATGAAAATATCGGGTAGATGATGAAAAATAATATTAACTACATTTCAGTAAACAAAGCTAAGGTTCACAATCTTAAAAGTGTATCGATCGACATTCCTAAGAACTCAATCACTGTTATCACAGGTCCATCTGGAAGTGGAAAGAGTTCTCTCGCCTTTGATACCATCTATGCAGAAGGACAAAGAAGATACATCGAATCTCTAAGCTCTTACGCAAGACAGTTTTTAGGACAACAACAAGCACCTGAAGTTGAGTCGATAACAGGTTTATCACCTGCAATTGCAATCGATCAAAAAACAACTAACAAAAACCCAAGATCAACCGTAGGGACAATTACAGAGATTTATGATTACCTAAGAGTTTTATTTGCTCGGGTTGGAGATTTATACGATGAAGAGAGCGGTGAAATAGTTACTAGCCATACTCCAGGCCAGGTGACTCGAATACTAACTAGTTTTCCAGAAAAAACAAAACTTCATCTCCTTATTGATGTCATTGGTAAAGATACTAAAACCATAAAACTAAATATAGAGAAATATCGTAGTATGGGTTTCTCAAGATTCAGTATCAACGATGAGATAAAACTAATTGAAGACACCGATATTAAGAGTATCAAACTGAAAGATGAAATATATGTTGTCATCGATCGTATTTTAATCAAAAAAGGAATTGAAAAAAGACTTACTGATTCTATAGAATATGCTTACAAACTCAGTAATGGTATATTAAAGGTTTTATTAAACGATGAAATCAAAGTTTACAGTGAGCATAATCTCTCTCCTAGCACAGGTGAAAAATTACCAGATCTTGAACCAAAACTTTTTTCATTCAACTCACCAATTGGTGCATGTGCGACATGCAATGGAATAGGTCAGTCTAAAGTATTTAGTAAGTCTTCATTAATTTTTGATGATACACTGCCTATCCTTCAAGGAGCCATTCCGGTCATCACAAAAAAGAATAGTTTTATTAATAAAATGATTGAATCAGTTATGACGACGGAAGGTCTTGACCCTAAAACTGTTCTTAAAGATGCACCTAAAAGCTTTTTAAAAATACTCTTTGAAGGTAGTAAAAAAGTTTATAATTATAAATTTAAGTCTGAAAATTCACACTTTGAATTCTCAAAGCCTTTTCCAGGTATCATCGATTGGCTTTATAAAAAATACAATGAGACCTCATCAGAAAAGGTTAGGGTAGATCTCGAGTCGTACATGACAATTAAAACATGTCACTCCTGTGGAGGTAAAAGGCTTAATCGTATCGCATTAAGTACCAAGATCAATGACGTTAACATTATCGATCTCTGTGAATGCTCGATACAAGAGAGTCAAGAATTTTTCAGCAAGATTAAACTAGAAGGCACAAAGAAAAAAATCGCTGATAAGCTCTTAAAAGAAATTTCTGGACGACTTAAGTTTTTAAATGACGTAGGCCTTGGCTATCTGACTCTAAACAGAAGCGCTGGTACACTTTCTGGTGGCGAAGCACAAAGGATTCGACTTGCGACACAAATTGGCTCAGCTCTATCTGGTGTTCTCTACGTTCTTGATGAACCGAGTATCGGTCTCCACCAAAGAGATAACACACGCCTCATTCAAACCCTAAAAGAACTAAGAGACCTAGGAAACACAGTACTTGTCGTTGAACACGATGAAGAGACAATGATAGAAAGTGACTATATTGTGGACCTTGGTCCTGGCGCAGGTATCCATGGTGGTGAAATTGTACTCCACGATAATGCTAAAAAGTTTTTAAAATCTAAAACTTCTAAGACCGCTAAATACCTAAATGGTACCGATAAAATTGAAGTTCCAAAGAAAAGAAGAACAAGTGAAAAAAATATCAAATTAACAGGTGCAAAGTTTAACAACTTAAAATCGATTGATATTGAAATTCCACAAAACACATTAACATGTATCACTGGTGTTTCAGGCTCTGGTAAATCAACTCTTGTACATGAAGTCTTAATTCCAGCAGTTAAAAGTAGAGTTTCTAAAAAAGCTCACCAATCTATTTATGAAAAAACAAATTACAAGACAATTACAGGTATAACTAATATCAAGAGCATTATTGAGCTTGATCAAAGTCCAATTGGTAGAACCCCTAACTCTAATCCAGCAACCTATGCTGGTCTTTTTGATGATGTAAGAAAGCTTTTCGCCTCTACTTCAGAATCACAAATTCGTGGTTATAAGCAGGGCCGCTTCAGCTTTAACGTGAAGGGTGGTCGCTGTGAAGAATGTGAAGGTAACGGAGTTAAGAAAATCGAAATGCACTTTCTTCCAGATGTATTCATTACATGTCCTGAGTGCCACGGAAAGAGATACAATGAGGAAACCTTATCGGTTCTTTATCGTGGAAAAAATATTGCTGACATTCTAGAAATGACGGTTGAAGAAGGACTAGATTTTTTCCAAAACCACCCTCGACTTGGGAGAATTTTACAAACGATGAACGATGTAGGTCTTGGCTATATAAAACTAGGCCAGCCAGCCACAACACTTTCTGGAGGTGAAGCTCAAAGACTTAAGCTTTCCAGAGAGTTAGCAAAGAAGACTAAGGGTCACACGCTCTACGTTCTTGACGAGCCAACAACAGGTCTACATTTTGAAGATATAAAAATTCTCTTAAAGGCCATCAATTCACTTGTTGATCAAGGAAATTCAATGGTCATCATTGAACACAATCTTGATGTCATCAAGGTATCGGATCACGTTATTGATCTCGGCCCAGAAGGTGGAAATGGCGGTGGCGAGATTGTTACTTTCGGTACTCCTGAAGAGGTGGCGAAGAACAAAAAGTCACATACAGGTAATTATCTTAAAAAGGTTCTATCAAAAAAATGATCGAAATAAATGATTTACAAGATAAGCGAATAGAAGAATTTATCTCGATAAAAGATAAAAACTTAATTGCTTCAGACTTCTTTATAGCAGAGACCGATAAAGTGGTTAAAAAGGCTATTGCATCAAACTTTGTCGTAACTAAAATTTTATGTACAAGAAAATATCTAGAAAATAATCCAGAAATTAAAGAAGGTGATTTTGAAGTTTATTTTTCGGACAAAAAGATTCTTGAAAATATCGTTGGTTTCAATCTCCACCACGGTGTCATGGCGCTTGTCAAAAATAATCCACTCTCAAATCTTAACGCTCTTGGGGATCGAATCATTTGCTTTAATGGTGTGACAAGTCCGGAAAATGTTGGAACAATTACACGTGCAGCTGTCGCTTTTGGTTTTGACAGTATTATATTTGATTATAAAAGTAGTTCTCCGTTTTTAAGAAGATGCATAAGAGTCTCCATGGGTAACGTTTTTGAAACAACAGTCCATAAATCAAATTATCTACCAGATACAATCAAAGAGTTACAAAAATCTGGCTATACCGTTATCGCAACAGCAAATGAAAATGGTGCAAAAAGTATTAAAGATTTTATATATCCACAAAAAACCTGCATTATTATTGGAAACGAAGGAAATGGAATGGATAGAGAAGTTATAGACTCTTGTTGCGAAAAACTCTACATACCTATTTCAAACTATGTAGCTCACTTAAACGCAGCAAGTGCGGCATCTATATTTTTATATCACTCTATATAAAAATAGCCCCTAAAATAAATAATTAAAACAAAAAGTAAGCCATATATGAACAAGTAAAAACAAATGGTTAAAATAGTTTTTTTTCAATTTTTTAGACACAGATTAAAATAATAAACAAAAAAGGCTCCCAAAAAGGAGCCCTTATTATTTAAAAATGTTTTAAAAAATTATTTCATTCTATCAAGAAGTGTCGCCATCTCAATTGCCGTCATTGCTGCTTCCCAACCTTTATTTCCAGCCTTCGTTCCAGCTCTTTCGATAGCCTGCTCAATAGTATCTGTCGTTAAAACACCAAACACAACCGGTAAATCAGTATCATAAGATGCTTTTGCAACACCTTTAGCTACTTCCCCAGAAACGTAATCAAAGTGTGGGGTCGATCCACGAATAACAGCTCCAAGAGTAATGACAGCATCATACTTTCCTGAGTTTGCTAATTTTTTAGCAGCAAGTGGCACTTCGTACGCACCAGGAACCCAAGCGATATCAATATCACTTTCAGATCCATCATGCCTCTTTATACAATCAAGAGCTCCGCCCAATAGCTTACTCGTTATAAATTCATTAAATCGACCTGCAACAATTGCAAATTTCTTTCCTGAGGCATTTAAATTACCTTCAAAAGTAATACCCATTTTATGCTCCGTAATTTTAATTATCTAAGTTCTGAAGATTCTTTTACAAGTTGTTCATCAGCACCAATTGCTTCTCTTCTATACTTTACAAGATCAGCAATTGTAATAAACTTCAAGTTATGTTTTTTGGCAAGTTTAAAAAGGTCATTAACACGGGCCATCGTGCCATCTTCATTCATAATTTCGCAAATCACACCAGCTGGTACACAACCAGCCAGTCTTGCCAGATCAACTGCTGCCTCAGTATGACCGTTTCTTTCAAGAACTCCACCATCTTTAGCTATCAATGGAAAGATGTGACCAGGACGACTAAGATCAGAAGGAATTGTCGTTCTCTTAACAAGATCTAGAATTGTTAATGAGCGATCTGAACAAGAAATTCCTGTACCAGCTTCTTTGGAATCAACAGAAACGGTAAAAGCTGTCTCGTGAACATCATTAGATTTAACCATTAATGGAAGTTCTAATTCTTCTGCTCTTTTCTGTGTGATTGGTGTACAAATTAATCCTCTACCGTGAGTGGCCATGAAATTTATCGCCTCAGGAGTTACCCTGTCAGCGGCCATAATAAAATCACCCTCATTTTCACGATCTTCATCATCGACAACGATTATGATTTTGCCACGTCTTATGTCTTCAATTGCCTCTTCAATAGTATTGAATTCGTACATTCTAAAACCCTTGATCTCTTAACCAGCTTAAATCAAAAGATCTACCAGAGCCTTTGTTAACTTCCCTGTTGCTAAAAAGCAAGTTCTCTATATATTTTCCAAGAATATCAACTTCAATATTAATTCTTGAACCAACTCTCTTATTTCGTAAGATAGTGTTTTCATACGTATGAGGAATGATCGAGACCTGAAATGAGCAATCAGACTTAAACACATCACTTACTGTTAAAGAAATTCCATCTAGTGTCACAGAACCTTCTTTAACTATATACTTCATCTGCTCACTACTAACACCAATAATCAACTGCCAGCTATTACCTATATTACGAACACTTCTTAGAATTCCAACATCGTTCACATGACCCTGAACCATATGACCACCAAGCCTATCTCCAAGCTTCATTGCCAGCTCTAGATTAACTTCATCACCGACAGATAATGAACCAAGTGTTGTCTTTTCCAAAGTAGTCTTAATTGATTGTACTACAAAACTATCTGTATTTACTTTGACAGCTGTTTGGCACGCACCGTTAATGGCGATAGAATCATCAATCGCTATTTCTGAAATCAAGTCCTTAGAGCTTATTTCTAAAAGAACACCCTCATCATTATTTTTTAGAGACTTAATAAAGCCAATTTCTTTAACTAATCCCGTGAACATTTTTAACCTCAAAAACAGACTGACTTCCAAGAAGCCTTAGCTCTACATTATCAAATGCCAATGCATCCTTCATTTTCTCGAAGCTCTCATTAAAATAAGACTGCCCTTGTCCTAAAATTTTAGGAGCAATATAAATTGTAGCTCTATCAAAAGTATTTGCTTTTAAAAACTCCGAAAGTAAGAATCCTCCGCCCTCAACTAAAATTGATTGTATGCCTAGGCTCTTTAATTCTTTTAAAGCAATATTAATGTTGAGCTTTTCATTTTCTAGCTCAACCTTAATAAATTTTATATTTCTCTTTATTAACTCAGCACAGTCATCCTCAACCGAAGTAACAACAATCGTTTTATCTAAGTGATCATCAGTCATCAATTTAGCTGAATAATCTAAGCGTGATGAGTTTCCAACCACTATTCGATATGGAACCTTTCCTTTGTCATCAACGCCCATCCTAATATTTAGACTTGGATTATCATTGTTCAATGTATGACGGCCAACCATAACTCCATCATACATAAGTCGCATTCCATGTACTTCTTTTCTAGCCTCTTCGCTACTAATCCACTTACTGTCCCCAGAAACAGTTGCAATCTTTCCATCCAATGTCTGAGCCCATTTCAAATGAACGAAAGGCAATTCAGTTGTGATCGCTTTAGCAAAAGGTGTAATAAGTTCTTTAGCCTCATCTTCACAAACACCAACCTCAACTTCAATTCCAGCTTCTCTTAATATCTTCACTCCATTACCGGCAACGTTAGGATTAGGATCAAGAGTTCCAATCACAACTCGACTGATTCTTTTCTCAATAATCAAACTTGTACATGGTGGAGTTTTTTTATTTACGTGACAACAAGGCTCAAGTGTTACATAGAGCGTTGCACCCTCAACACTTTCAATGCAATTAGCTATCGCATTAGGCTCAGCATGAGGCTCACCAGAGCGAACATGAAAGCCCTTTCCTAATATTTCTAACGACTTACATACGACAGCTCCAACCATTGGATTTGGAGAAGTCGTACCTGAACCTTTTAAAGCTTCAGCTAAGGCGATCTTCATCATTTCAATATCCAAGAGTGTATTCTTATTAGCTTCCATCGATCAGATTAATATCTTCTTTATAGTGTTGATGTCTAGGTATTAATGAAAAGACTTTGTCTAAAGTATTAATAAGCTGTAAAATGTTGAATCTATGGACTTACAAAGTATCATCAAGGAAGATTTTGAAAGAGAATACTTCGAAGGCTTAATTTCTAAGCTAGGTAAAGAAGCCGTTAATCTCTCAATAAACACAGAAGACAATAAATCTAACGTCTTCCCAACTGCTATTGCTTCTGATGCCATACTTAAGCACCTGCCTTGGTCCAACTATGAAGACATTAAAAATAAATACAAAACAACAGATAAAGTTGATGCCTGCCTTTGGCTACGAAAAATGCATGGCGGAATTGGCAGCAGTATTGAAAGATCGAGCTATTTAAAAGCAAAAGGCATTGATCAAATTGGTGCGAAAGGGACAGATCTTTTTATTAATACCAAAAATGGTGAAATTTCAATTGCTGAGGCACAACTAATACAAGCAGAAAAAAAGACCGAATCCTTTTCGGAAGTTATTTATCAAAATATTTTAAATGAAGACATAAAAGACAAGTTTGAAGAGCTTTGGACTAAAGCAGACTTAAAAAAAGTTAAAAAGTTTAAAACACTTGTTCAGACAAATGTACCTACACTTGATGAGGAAGGCGAGTTAACATTAGAGAGAACTGCACCATCTGGGCATGGACTCTTTGGCTACGAAATAATCAAGTCCATTTTTGATGAAACCCAAAGACCAAGACAAAAAAATCTCATTTGCTGTATTGGCAATGGAGAAGATCTCAGCTCAACTCCAGATCGATCAATCGTCAATTGGATGCTAAATGAAGATATTCCAATTTGCATGCTCACAACGACCAAGACTGATATTGATGTAAAGGGTGGTCAAATCGCTCTAAAGAAGAATGACGATCAAGTCTATTTAACAATTATTGAGAAAGCTCAAGCTGAAAAATCAGGTCAACTTGAATTATTTTCTGAACTAGGACTTCGAGAAGGTGACAGAGAAGCCTTTTTTAATACCAATTTAGTTTTATTAAATATTGATCTACTCCTAAAGCTATTCAAAGATTCTGATAAAGAAGAAATTCTCGAAAGAGCGATTCCTGATCTTATTCAAAATCAGAAAGTACAAAACGGAAAAAAGTATATACAACTTGAGGGAGCAATAGGCTCTTCATTCTTGAACCTTGATAAATATTGGCGTGAACATAAAAATGAAAATCTTGTTCACATTCTCAATATACCAACTAAGTATAGGACTAGGTTTTTCTCTCCTATTAAGAGTGCTTTCGACTTCTTTATACAATTTCATTCAGATCGTTTCACTTTTAACGAAGAGACATATCATCTCTCAAATAATAAACCAGGTAAGCTACCTAAAATTAATCTACCTGATGACTATAAAGACATAACAAAAGTTATTGATGACTTCGAAGGAGCTAGTCTTCTCAATCTAGACTCTATAAAATTAACAAAAAGACAATCATTTAAGAATTTGTCTCTAAAAGGTAATGTTACAAATTAGTAGATTTAAGGTATACTCGCCCATATAAACCAGAGGTAATTATGATTCCATTTATTGATTTAAAAACACAATATAGAAATATCGAAGACAAAATTAAAAGTAGAGTAAATGCTGTTCTTGAGCATGGACAATATATTATGGGTCCGGAAGTTAAAGAACTTGAAAGCAATTTAAGTGAATTTGTTGGGTGTAAACACTCAATTGGTTGTGCCAGTGGAACTGATGCAATCATGATTGCTTTACTGGCAATTGACTTAAAGCCAGGAGATGAGGTTATTGTTCCGAACTTTACTTTCTTTGCGACTGCTGAAATTGTTACCCTCCTTGGCGGAGTTCCAGTATTCGCTGACGTAAGTGAAGAAACATACAATATCGATGTGAACCATGTTGAAAAGCTTATTACAAATAAAACAAAAGCAATCATGCCAGTATCATTATATGGACTGACTGCTGAGCTCGACAGCCTTATGGCAATTGCTGAAAAAAATAATCTAACAGTTATTGAAGATGCTGCTCAAAGCTTTGGTGCTAAAACAACTAATAAAATGTCATGTAATATTGCACATATTTCATGTACGTCATTTTATCCTGCCAAGCCACTTGGTGGCTATGGAGATTCGGGCGCAATTTTCACAAATGATGATGCCCTTGCTTTAAAAATGAGACAGATTTTAAATCATGGTCAAGAAAGCGGTTACCATCACATTCACATTGGAATCAATGGGAGACTCGACACTATTCAAGCAGCTATTCTTATTGAAAAACTTGCAATTTTTCCAGCTGAGTTAAAAAGTAGAGAAGAAGTAGCTAAAAGATATACTGAAGCTTTCCAGGGAAAAGTAAAAATCCAAAAGATCACTGAAGGCCACACTAGTGCTTGGGCACAGTATACAATTGAAGTTGATAATAGAGATGAGTTCAGAGCGAAGCTTAAAGAACTTAATGTTCCTACTGCTGTTCACTATCCATCTACTATTACTGAACAACCAATATACAAGGGTACTGAAGCTGATACTCCTATTGCTACGAAAGTATCAAAAAGAGTTGTTTCTCTTCCTATGAGCCCTTACCTAAGTGTAGAAGATCAGAATCAAGTTATTGATGCTGTTCTGAAATCAATTTAATAGAATTTATATCCAGGCAGATGCTTTTTCTTTAGCGTCTGCCACATATTTCTGAAGACATTCACGACTCGTCACATTCTTATCTTCATAATATGACTTATACCAAAGAATCGTATTCTTTAATGCATCAAGACCACTCCACACAGGAACCCAACCCAAGTTTTTTTCAGCTTTAGAGCTATCAAGCTTTAATAAAGCAGCCTCATGATACTCAACTTCAGGTCTTTCGATCTTATATTGGATCTTATCCCAATATTTCTTTAAGTTATTAACAACTTGTTCAACAGTTATATTTTCATTTAGGTCTGGTCCAAAGTTATATGGAGAAGCCATATCCTTTTCGCCATTTAATAACTTAGAACCGATTAAAAGATAGCCAGAAAGTGATTCTAAGACATGTTGCCATGGACGAGTTGAGTCAGGTGAGCGAATAACGACAGGCTCATTTTCGATTGAAGCCCTAATAATATCAGGTACAAGACGATCCATTGCCCAGTCACCACCACCAATAACATTTCCGGCCCTCACTTGGGCCACTAATGTATCGTGATTTTTTCCATAGTCATCAATATTAAAAAATGAATGAATATATGAATTTGTTAAAATCTCCATTGCCGCCTTAGATGCACTATATGGATCCTTACCACCGAGACGATCCTCTTCGTGATAAGCTCTACCACTTTCATCATTATGATAAACTTTATCAGTTGTTATCGTTACAACTGCTTTAACAGAATCTGAATTTCGACAAGCCTCATAAACTCTTAATGAACCCATAACATTTGTGTCAAAGGTCTCATCTGGATTCTCATATGAATATCTTACGAGTGGCTGTGCTGCCATGTGAAAAACAATATCTGGTTTAAAATCTGAAAATGTTTTGTTTAATTTTTCTTGATCTCTAATATCAGCAATAACTGATATGATCTTGATGTC
>CAWUIU010000009.1:0-23379 GCA_963922285.1 uncultured Oligoflexia bacterium
ACATATAAAGAAGACCTTGAAAAAGTCGGCGTTATATTTTGTTCAATTTCAGAAGCTGTAAAAGAGTATCCAGAACTCGTTAAAAAATATCTAGGTACTGTTGTTCCTCCAGCAGACAACTTCTACTCAGCCCTTAACTCAGCAGTTTTTTCTGATGGATCATTTGTTTACATTCCAAAGGGTGTGACATGTCCACTAGACCTCTCGACTTACTTTAGAATTAACGCAAAAGAGACTGGTCAATTTGAAAGAACACTCGTTATTGCGGATGAAGGAAGTTACGTAAACTATCTTGAAGGTTGTACAGCTCCACAAAGAGATGAAAACCAATTACATGCAGCCATCGTTGAGCTTGTTACGCTTAATGATGCTGAAATTAAATATTCAACAGTTCAAAACTGGTATGCAGGAGATAAAGAAGGGAAAGGTGGTATCTACAACTTTGTAACAAAGAGAGGAAATTGCCTTGGTAAGAACTCAAAGATCTCATGGACCCAAGTTGAAGCAGGATCGGCCATTACTTGGAAGTATCCAAGTTGTAATCTTATCGGTGATAACTCACAGGGTGCTTTCTATTCTGTTGCTCTTACAAATAACAAGATGCAAGCAGATACTGGAACAAAAATGATCCATATCGGGAAGAATACAAAATCGACAATTATCTCTAAAGGAATATCGGCTGAAGATTCAGAAAATAATTACCGTGGACTCGTTAAAGTTATGCCTTCTGCAAAAGGTGCAAGAAACTACTCTCAATGTGATTCAATGCTCGTTGGAGATAAATGCTCTGCCAATACATTCCCATATATTGATGTGAAAAACAATACGGCAACTGTCGAACACGAGGCTTCGACATCAAAAATTAGTGAAGACCAGCTCTTCTACCTACAGCAAAGAGGAATGGATATGGAGAAATGTATCTCTATGATCGTCAATGGTTTTTGTAGCGATGTTTTTAAAGAGCTTCCACTGGAATTCTCAGTTGAAGCAGTAAAACTTATTGAACTTAAATTAGAAAATTCTATCGGATAAGATAAAGGTATAAATCATGATTAAAGTAGAAAATCTCCATGCGAGTGTAGAAGACAAGCAAATCCTTAAAGGTATTAACCTTGAAGTAAAACCAGGTGAAGTACATGCGATTATGGGCCCAAATGGTTCAGGTAAGTCTACCCTTTCAAAAGTAATTGCGGGACACCCTGCATTTGAAGTAACAGAGGGTTCAATTTCTTATAATATTAATGGAAAAGATAGTGATCTTTTAGAACTTGAAGCTGATCAAAGAGCTAAGAACGGTATCTTTCTAGGTTTTCAATACCCTATAGAAATACCTGGTGTTACAAACTTTAACTTTCTACACGAATCTTTCAATGAAGTGTCTAAATCTCAAGGTGCTGGAGAGATGAATGAGAAAGACTTTAGAGAATTACTAATGCCAAAACTAGAGCTACTTGAGATGAGAGAAGAGTTTCTTAATCGACCTGTAAATACAGGCTTCTCTGGTGGAGAAAAAAAGAAAAATGAAATCTTACAAATGGCCGTTTTAAACCCTAGGCTTGCCCTACTGGATGAAACTGATTCTGGTCTCGATATTGACGCTTTAAAAATCGTTGCAAAAGGCGTTAACTCACTTAAGAGTAGATTTAACGCTGTTGTCCTCGTTACTCACTACCAAAGACTTCTGGACTACATTCAACCAGATTATGTTCACGTTCTCTACGGAGGTGAAATCATTAAATCTGGAGATAAGTCACTCGCTCTTGAACTTGAAGAAAAAGGTTACGACTGGTTAATTAACTAATTTAAAGATTGGAAATAAAAATGAAAATCCAAGAATATAATGACAACTACTTTAAAGACATTGAAGCACTTGCAAAAACGGATCTTCAAAAGTCTTCAGTAGAATCTTTTAAAACAAGAGGTCTTCCACATACAAAAATGGAAGACTGGATATATACAAAGCTTACTGACATCCTTCCAAAGAGCCTTAAACGAGCAAGTGGAAAAAACTTAAGTGATTTCAATTCTCTCAATAAGAATAAGATCGTCTTACTTAACGGAGAACTTGTAAAAGATCATACAGATCTTCCATCAGGAATAAGTGTTGAAAAATATCAAAATGATGCGATAACAAAAGACCATCTCTATCATGATAAGAATGATATCTTTGCAAACTTAAACTCGTCTCTTACTAATGAGGCTATTCTTATTACAATTTCTAAAAATATCGTAGTAAAAGAAGCGATCTCAATCATAAACTTCACTGATGCAAGTGAGGAGTTTTCGACTCCAAGGATTAATATTGTTGCTGAAAACTTTAGTGAAGTGGACTTCGTTGAAATCTTTCAAGGGATTGAAGACCAAGCCTACAATGTAGCCTCAGTTACAAATTTTAATGTAAAGACTGGCGCCAAGATTACACATACTAAGGTGCAAATCGATTCAAGAGAAGCGTTCCATGCGGGAAGTGTTTATGCAAACATTGACAAAGATGCTTCTTTTCAAAGTTTTACTTTTACAACTGGTGCTAAAAAATCAAGAAATCATATTGAAACTTACTTAAATGCTTCTGGTGCCTATGCGAGTGTCGATGGTCTCTATGCTATATCAGAAGGACAACACACTGATAACTTTTCACTAATTTCACATCACAAAGAACATACCGACAGCTCTCAGCTCTTTAAAGGTGTTCTCGATGGAAATGCTAGAGGTGTTTTCACGGGCAAGGTACTTGTTTGTCGTAATGCTCAAAAAGTTAACTCAGAACAGTTGAATAAAAATCTTCTGTTAACAAAGAAAGCACATGCAGACACGAGACCACAACTTGAAGTTTATGCTGACGATGTAAAATGTGCTCACGGTGCAACAGTAGGTCAGCTGAATGAAGAAGAAGCATTCTATTTACAATCACGAGGTCTTTCAAAAGAGAGAGCACAAAAGCTTCTCATCCATGCATTTTGCTCAGAGACCATTCTTAAAGTTAAGAATATAGAAATTCAAAAGTTCTTATCAGATACACTCTTTAGCTCATTTGAAGAGGAAACTTTTAAGCACATCGATGAGCAAATTAGCAAATAAGGATAGACAATGTCTTTTGATATAAAAAAAGTAAGACAAGATTTTCCAGAAACATCAAGACAGGTTCATGATAAACCGCTTATCTATCTTGATAATGCTGCTACTACATTAAAATGTCTTCCTGTTATTAATGCAATCCATGAACACTATACAAATGATGCTTCAAATATACACCGTGGTGTTCACTACTTAAGTGAGTTTGGTACAATTAAGTATGAAGAGACAAGAAAGACTGCTGCGGCCTTTATTGGTGCAAAACATGATCATGAAATCATCTTTACACGAGGGACAACAGAATCTCTCAATATTGTAGCCAATTCATATGTAAAAGCTTTTCTTAAAGAAGGTGACGAAATTCTAATTTCAACAATGGAGCATCACTCAAATATTGTTCCATGGCAAATGGCCGCTGAAGCAGTTGGTGCGGTTGTAAAAGAAATTCCTATAAATGATGACGGTGAAATTATCATTGAGGAATACAAAAAGCTTTTAAATGATAAAACAAAAATTGTGAGCACTTGCCATATTTCAAATAGCTTAGGAACAATTAATCCAGTTAAAGAAATGATTGCCATGGCAAAAGAAGTTGGAGCAAAGTTCTGTATCGACGCAGCTCAATCAATTGCACACGAAAAGGTAAACGTTCAAGACCTAGATTGTGATTTTCTTGCTTTTTCATCTCATAAAATGTTTGGCCCAACAGGAATAGGAATTCTCTGGGGAAAAGAAGAACTTTTAAACTCTATGCCGCCATATCAAGGTGGAGGAGATATGATCGATGAAGTAACCATCGAGAAAACCACATACAACACTCTTCCTCACAAGTTCGAAGCGGGAACTCCTCATATCGCAGGTGGTATTGCTCTAAAGGCTGCTTTTGATTATATCTCTAATATTGGAATCGATAAGATAAAAGAATATGAGCATGAAATTCTATCTTATGCCACTGAAAGAATAAAAGAAGTAGAGGGTGTTAGATTAATCGGTACAGCTAAAAATAAAGCATCTGTCCTTTCATTTGTAATGGAAGGTGCACATCCTCATGACCTAGGAACTCTCCTTGACCGTCAAGGCGTTGCCATTAGAACAGGTCACCACTGTACACAACCTTTAATGAAAAGAATGAATGTACCTGCGACAGCAAGAGCATCGTTTAGTATATACAACACACAAAAAGATGTTGATGTCTTCATAAACGCATTAAAGAAAGCTAAAGAATTTTTATAATATCAGGAAAAGAATATGTCTGAGACGAACGTACATGTACAACCTACCCCAAACCCAAATGCTTTAAAATTCATCTTTGATAAGAATGTTAAAGATAATGGATACTCTAACTATCGCACACCAATGGAATGTGGAGAAAATAATCTTGCAGTGAATCTTTTCACAATTAGAGGAATCGATCAACTTCACTTTTTCGAAAATACAATAACAATAACGAAGTTTGGCTATGAAAATTGGGACGATATTGAACCAAAACTTATGAAAACTTTTGATGAATACTTACCTGCCCACAATTCCTCATATGAAGAAATTGATCCTGAAGCAGAGAGAAGAAAGAACCTCACACCAGAGCTAAAAGAAATTGAAGAGATCCTTGACCGCACAATACGTCCAGGACTTCAAGCTGATGGAGGAGATCTCATCACTGTTAGCCTTGAAGACGATGTTCTTCTTATTCAATACCAAGGTGCTTGTGGAACTTGCCCTAGCTCAACAACTGGAACTCTTGAAGCAATTCGTTCAATCCTTAGAAACGAATACAACCCTAATATCGACGTCTACATCGCCCCTGATTGGTGAGCGCGTGCAAAATGCATACGCATTTTGACATCGCTGCTTTACCGTCACGCGGGCGTCAAAAAGACGCACCGAAGGTGCTTTTGACGACTTAGCTGTGGGCGGACAGACTTTGCCCAAAGACAAACTATTGGACGCTGTGGTAGCTCCCCATATGCGAAGGTAAATACTAGTCGAGAACGAGCATTCATGCGAAGTTCGAGCCTCAGGAGCAAGTTCGCCAAACTTGCATCTAGTATTTCTGCAAGACCTATCTTTCAAGGATGCGAACTTACAATTAATAAAGGTGAATTCATTAATTTAGTTGAAACAGCTAATATCGCAACAGACATACCTTTAACGAATGGAACATTTGAGAATCAGTCAAATTCTCAACCTTTTAATGTAGACAAGACAAATGGTGAATATAAACTTTTTGAAAAGACTGCAAAGAGCTTCACTGAAATCGCTAGTGACCTCGGGACAAAACTTTCAATTGATGTTACAAGTAGTGGAAAGGTTGTTAGAGTAAACGGCTTACACAAAATTAACTAATAGTTTTACTTAATTAAATAATTTCAACAAGGTCCATACTATTATGGGCCTTTTTTATTTTATGACTATTGATTCTAATTGAACTTTAAACTTAGCCTTTGTATCATCCCCATCACTACTTATCCAAAGAGCAAGAATCTTCTTGTTCTTAACCAGAGGAACAGTAACTGATACGAAACCCTGAGGGTCTTTCTTGGCAACCATTTGCTCAATCAGAAGTTCAGACAAAGGGTGCTCCCTCTTCTGTCCTTTTAAAGCATCTTGTGAATACACATTGAGAAAATGAATATGTGAAACCCCAGTTCCCTTTGGAGCGAGATTAAAGAGTTTTAAAATCCAACTGGCCGCTACTTTCTTTTGAAACCAATTAAGTGTTTGGTCTCCTTCATAAACCAAGCCAATGCGCAAAAGAAAATCATCAGCTCCCTTCTCTCCTTGCTTTTGTCCTTTAAAGTCTATATCACCTTCAATCTTTGCCTTAAAAGAGATTTCATTAGCGCTTACAGGACTTTGAAAGGGATATATTAAGGGACTAGCTGAGCCATCGATTCCAATGGTCATAGACTGTCCCTTAAAATCAAAGGTATTTGCCTTAATGCTTGAATAACTTAAAACTTCCCACTTTGATTTATGAAAAGAGATTTCATGAGTTTTGTTCATCGCTAAACTATTAAGTGTGAGGAATAGTGCTAATAAATATTTCATGAAATCTCCTATTTTCAAGATAAGTGTCTAAAAAGACAGATCTGTTACAGATCAACCAATGAGACTCTTTAGCATCCAAGCTGTTTTTTCATGATATTCAATTCTAGCACCTAAGAGACTGTTGGTCCCTTCATCGTTAGCATCCTCCAAGAGAGAAAGTATATCCTTTGCTGTTCTTACCACTTGCTCATGATCAGCTAAAAGGTTTTTAACCATCTGCTCAGCACTTGTATCAAGACTTGGATCTTCCTTTACTTGGCTATTCTTTGAAAACTCAGAATATGAACCAGGTGCCTTAACTCCAAGCACCCTAATTCTTTCCGCAATCTCATCAACCGCTAGTGCTAATGCATTGTAATGCTCTTCAAACATGATGTGGAGAGATTGAAACATTGGACCAGTAACATTCCAATGATACTTATGAGTCTTTAAGTAGAGAGTGTAACTCTCAGCAAGTAAGCCGCTTAAGGCTCCTGCAATTTCTTCTCTCTTACTTTCATTAATTCCAGTATTTAAATTCATGTAAATCTCCTTTTTAAACATCATAAAACATTCAAATAATACAATAAAATCACTTTTTCCTATTAAATCATCTATTTTAACTAATGTGCTAAAATATCCCTATGGTGAAAGATCTTTCCTATTATATGACCTGGACTGAGCAAAGTAATGCGATCAAGATTCCGTTGAAAAAGACAGAAGCGTTTCACTATGTTTTAGAAGATGATAGTAAACTCTACGATCTCAGCTCTTGTAGTTATCATTTAAACTTTGGTCTCAAAAACGAAAAAATACAAGCAGCTATTGCTAAACAATTACAAGATGCACCAGTTATTGGGCCTAAATTCACTACTGACTTTAAGGAAAATACAACTAAGGCTCTTCTTGAATTCATGGAATTAGAGGGAAAGGTTTTTTATACGACTTCAGGTTCTGAGTCGGTGGAAAATGCCATAAAGATTGCACGTGACGTAACAAATAAAAATTACATCTTAAGACGTAAGAACTCCTATCACGGTGCAACGCTCGGTTCATTATCATTGACGGGTGATTGGCGAGCAGATGGTTTTAAAACCCTCGATAATTACTCTCTTACTATACCTGAGCCCGGCTCAGTTAAGTCCTTGGAGGAAACAGAGAAAGTGATAAAAAATCATCATAACCAAGGGATTGCAGCGATTATCCTTGAAACTGTGACCGGAGGAAACGGTGTGATCATCCCAACTAAAGATTGGTTTAAAGGCATCGAAAAACTCTGTCGTAAATATGACATTCTCCTCATTCTTGATGAGGTTGTATGCGGATTTTACCGTACAGGAAAGGCCTTTGGTTATATGCACTTTGATATTACACCAGATCTCGTTTGCTTATCTAAGGGAATATCTGGTGGTTTTATTCCTTTCGGAGCTGTTTTTACCAACAGAGAAATTAGTAAGCATTACGAGAATAAAAAGTTAAAGTGCGGGCTCACCAATTACGCTCACCCTCTTGGCCTAGCTGCCATGGCTGCCGTCATTGAGATTTGTCAAAACAATAGTTTTTTAAAGAACCTACAAGAGCTTGAAGAAATACTTACCAGATTTAAAAAATCTATCAACGATCATCCATCAGTTAAAGAAGTACGTCACATAGGCCATCTCATGGCCATTGAGCTGTATGAAGCAAAGTCAATGAATGATCTTATCAAAAAAGGCCTCTATTTGAATTGTGTTGGCAAAAACATGATATTGGCCAGCTTTCTTACACAGAAACCAGAAGTACTTGAAAATACATTGAATATACTAAAGAGTAAGTTTTTTCGATAAAGAAATTTGTTGATCCGACCGAATGTATGTGAGAAGCTACTTATGTTTGAAGAATCAAACAACAAAAAGGAGGGACTCATGATCGTACAAAACTGTTTAAATCTTTTAAAAGACCTACATCAAATTGAAGAAGAAATTAAAAATGTTAAAGCAGTACTCTCTGAAAAGAATATTGATATTGATGAAGAGAGACTTATCAATGAGCTTATAAAGAAAAGACTGAATCCATAAAAATTGGCTCCTTTTGGAGCCATTAAAATTATATTTCTACCATTCTCTTGGAAAATAATAACTCATCATCTCTTCATGAACCGAGCCTGGCTTAGGCTGATAATTATAACTAAAATTACAACGTGCAGGGAGTGAAATAAGAATTGATTCAGTTCTACCATTACTCTTTAAACCAAAGTGAGTTCCACGATCATGTAAGAGATTAAATTCAACATAGCGACCACGTCTGTGCAGTTGAAAGTCTTCATCTTCTGCCGTGTAGTTCTCTGAAACTCTTTTATTCACAATCGGAAAATATGATTCAATGAAATTATTAGAAATATCGGTAAACATATCGAAGTCTTTTTGTAGATCTCCTGAATTAAAGTGATCGTAGAAAAAACCACCGACCCCACGCATCTCACCTTTTCTGTGATGATTGACAAAGTACTCATCACACTTTTTCTTCCAATCATCATAATGGCCATAAGGCTCACATGCACTCTTCCAAACATCGTGAAAGTATTTAAAATCTTCAGTATGTGGGTAATATGGAGTTAAGTCGGCACCACCTCCAAACCAAAACTTTTCACCGCCACAGATCATACGAAAGTTCGCATGACTTGTTGGAGCTCGCGGATTACGCGGGTGAATAATGAGGGAGATACCTGTTGCCCACATCGTATTATCAGTAGAACCAATTTGTTTAGCGAAGGCTTCATTAATTTCACCAAAAACAAGAGAAGTATTAACACCAGCATTCTCAATGATATCACCCTTAAATGCACGTGTCCGTCCGCCACCTCCAGGATTTCCTGCCACATCTCGCCTCTCCCACAACTCTTCAGTTAATTCAATTGATGGATCAACTTCCTTCAGTGCGTTAGAGATTTGATCTTGGAGAACTCTCACATGATCAGCAAATTTCTGCTTAATATCTTCTAGTTTGTCCTGAGTCATAATATTTCCTTGAGCTTGCAGCATTTATACTTTTTCAAAATTTGAATAATTTGGTACTAACACCCTACCAATTAAATGAAAACTTGTGAACGCAATGAAATTATATAATTTTTTGATTTTCCTTTATATATTTACTGAGATAGCTCATGCAAATCCGCTTAAAGCACTACAGGCAAAATTTAATAACACAATGAGTGAATCTGAACTCGAGAAATATAAAATCAAGCTCGAAAAAAAAGAAGAAATTATTGCCAACGACCGCATTCTCTCGAAGAAGAGACAACAACACTACTATTATACATATATTGAAAGAGATCATACATTTGAAGAAAATCTTAACAATATCTCTGCTGTTTATGGTTTAACATGGATTGTCTATCCACTTACTCAGCCAAGTACTGTAAAAGATAGTGGCTCCTTAAAAAATTACCGAAAAAACTTTGGCCAACTAGTTTTTGATAAAGATGAGCCTTTTTGGAACTGGTTTGTCCATCCGATCTCTGGTTCACAGCTCTATTTGTTCTATCGTGCTAGAGGATACAGTCGTTCAGATGCAATGACCATGTCGTTTATCTCAAGCTCATTATTTGAATTTACCGTCGAGATTTACACAGAACCGGCAAGTATTCAAGATCTCTACCAAACACCAGTACTTGGCTCTGTTCTAGGTTTAGGACTTGAGAAGCTTTCACTCTACTTATTAAACTCTGGAAACCTGTTCGGAAAAGTCATAGGTCATACGATCAATCCATCTACACTCTTTTGGTTCTATGAGGGAAAGATTAAAATCATTCCTGAAATTGGGTATAAGAGACAAGGCTTGAGGTTATTCTATGAATTCTAAAATTATAAAGTCTCTCCTGGTTATCTGTCTCTCTTTTCAAAACTTAGCATTTGAAAATGAATTCTTTATGCGCGCGGGATTCGCTTATTCACTTATTCGCTTTAATTCATTAATAAAGGACGATCTATCTGATGAACAAGAAGATGAAGAAGATAATGTTGAAGAAACGAAATCCTATGGTGCACACACATCTTTCGCTTATCGATTTAAAAGAGTTGAACTAGGTGTTGACTCCAGAATAACTCTTGGTAAGGCGACAGATGTAACGATCGAAGTTGAGGACACAAAGGTATCAGGCAGTGGAAATATTAGACTCGTCGACATTACTCCTTATATACGCTTTGATTCAAAGCCTATATATCTACCTAAAGTAATTGGAGAATACTTCTTTGACCTGAGCATTAATCCGTGGATTTTCTTTTCCAAAGTTGGCCCATCTTGGGTTATTCAAACAGTGACCCTTGATGATTTTAACATCCGAGAAGAACTTAAGAATAACCATAAGCTTACTTATGAATCATTTGGAATTTCTCTAGGACTTGGTTTTGAAGAGAAGCTTCCTTTTAAAGACATGAATCCAGTTTATTTTGAATTAAATGCAAGTTATTATGAATCATACAAAGTGAGTCTTGTTGACGCAACTGATTCGCAACTTATTAACATCCTCTCATCACGAGAGGCTAAGCAAGAAATTAAAACATTCCAACTCATCTTTATATTTGGAATGACGCTTTTTTAATGCCCGTGTCCAAAATGCATTAGCATTTTGACGTCGGAGCTTTACCGTCACGCGGGCGTCAAAAAGACGAACCGAAGGTTCTTTTGACGACTAGCTGTGTGCGGACAGACTACGTTAGAAGTTGTTGATTTAACTAATTAAACAAAATAATGAGGAACTCCTATGAACAAATACTTTCACAATCCAAGATGCTCTAAAAGTCGCCAAGGCTTAGCAATTTTAGAAAACAACAATATTAAACTAACAATTATTGAATACCTTAAAGAAGGTATTAGCCAGAAAGACTTTTTAGACATTATCGAACGATCTGGTCTTTCACCTCTTGAAGGACTTGTTAGAACGAAAGAAGCTCTTTTTAAAGAGCTAGACCTCAAAGGAAAAGAATTTTCAAACAAAGAATGGGCAAAGCTTATTAGTGAAAATCCTAAATTATTAGAGAGACCTATTCTGCTAAATGACACGACGGCGCTCGTGGGAAGGCCACCAGAAAACTTCAATAGTATTAGATAGTTAGTAATTCAGCTCCAAAGTTTTTTGCCAACTCTGAAGCAATGGATTTCAAGGGGTTCTATAAAAGCAATTACTTAACAGTTCCACTCAAGAAAAGTTCTATAATACCGATATAAGATACGTTGAATCGTATACGAGGTTTTTTATGGATACTCTTAAGAAGTTATTTATTCTCTTTCTCTTTTCACTTTCGGCCCTAGGAGCCAATAGTGTTGCCAAAGTTATTCAGGTAAAGGGAAAAGTTTATAACGTAGATACAAAGAAAAAGATTAAAAAAGGGCAGTGGCTACCAGAAGGAGCGACTATTCTTACGAAATCTAAAAGCTTTGTAAAACTTCTTTTTATTGATAAATCCAAAATGAGCCTCGGGCCAAAGTCAAAGATGATGATCGCTAAATTCCCTAAGAAAGAAGCTGGTGTCATTAGTCTTTTAAAAGGTCAACTTCGATCTAAAGTTACAAAAAATTATATGGATATGAAGAATAAAGAGAAGTCAAAACTCTTTATTAAAACAAAAACTGCAGCCATGGGTGTACGTGGTACAGACTTTCAGGTTAATTTCAATCCATTGAATCAAAATACATCACTGATTACTTTTGAAGGTCGTGTTGCAATGAACGCACTAAAAAAAGAGTTTTCAAGAGCAATTTCGCAAAATGAACTTGAAAATGTTGTCTCTGCTCCTAGTGCCGTTATGGTAACCCAAGGTCAATACTCGGGTGTACTTCCTGGAGTAAATCTAAAACCACTCGTCCCTGTTAAAGTTAATAAAAAGCAGCTTAAGTCTCTAGAAGAAAATGATGGTTCTAAGTTTGAAGAAGCTGCAAACAAGAAAAATAAAAAGAAAAAGAAAGTAGCAATGAGATCGATTCTTCCTCCTGGTGTTAAAAATTCTGAATTTGCAGGAGCTGCCGAGAAAGAAGTTATCAAGGAGATTGCAAAGGTTGATAAAAAAGCGGCACTTGCACTGCAAAATGAAGTACAAAGAGCACCTAGCTCAAAGAATCTTACTGGTAATAATATAGACGATCTTCCAAATGATCGTTTAAAAATGTCAGATGGTGGATTTGTTGACACTAATAATGGACTTTATATTCCACCCCCAAAAGATGCGGCGATAGATCCAATGACTAATGAGGTAATCATGCCTGTCGTTATGGGTGGTTTTAATCCCAAAACAGGTAATTATGAAAATGAATTCTTTAATGTAAATGAAAACGGAGAATTTATAGCAAAAAAGGACAACCCTATCAATCAGCAGAATAAAGAAAGACGTGGTCCGGCATCGGTTAATGAAGATGGCGAAAAAGATTCACCGCCATTAGCATCAGCTCAAGGAATGCCAAAGAATGTAAATGACATGATGAAAGAGAGCATGAAAGAGAACTTCTTTGAAGCCCAAGAAGTTGAGTTTGGAAGAGATCCTGCAAATTTTGATCCTAATGTAGGTGCCTTTGGTCCTGGACCAGGAGGAGAATATCCAGAATTTGCTGATGGAGACTTCGATAACGTTGTTGAAGATGCTATCGACAGCGCTAGAGAAGATGCCCAGGACAAAATGGATGAACAAATTGAAGACGCTATTAGAAATAGTGCGAAAGTTCGATTTAATATCATATGTAGTGGATGTAAATAATCAAGTAAAAACCTTAGAAATATTATTACTAAAGGGGACTAAACAAGTCCTCTATTTTGTTAATATATCATACGGAAACAATTGAATTCATTGTCAAAACTCCCCTAAGTCCTTTAAAATAATATTCAAAATAAAAACTAAGAACAAGGATTGTACTTTGAAAAAAGCCCTACTTGCTTTTTTAATGACGCTTAATTCATTTTCAAACACTCAGGTTTTAACTGGTGTATTTAAACTATTAAAAGCTGGCGAATACGATAAAATAATTAATATCTTAAGCACTACCCAATCAAACGATAAAATATTCCAAGGAACAAAGTATTATCTTATTGGTTTAAGTCACTCAAGAAATCAGGATTATGATCAGGCGATATCAAACTTCACAAGAAGTATTAAGTTAGACAATAAATCTCCAGACCTATACTACGAATTTGGCCAAGCGCTATATGCGATGAATGAATTAGACAAAGCACAGAAGGCTTTTTTTCAATCAGACAAAAGAGGCTTTAAATCGTCTCAATCGAATTACTACATTGCTCATATCTACCAACTTGTAGATCAACACATGAATGCAAAAAAGTTTTTCACCAAGATTCTATCTGACAATGCTGCCACAATTGAGCTGAAGCAAATTGCGCGCTTTCAGCTGACTGAAAGCCTACTTGAAATGGCACGTGAAAATAGCGACACTAAGAAGATTGTCAAAAAGCACATACTTCCAGGCTTTGAGAAAGCTTTTAACGTTAAAAAATCTGGAACAACTGCTGTTGAAATACTAAAAAGAATTACTGAAGTTCAAGATGAGTTTGGCCTAAATCCAAATAAACTTATTTCAGGAAAAAAAGTTCCAACGAAGCGCTTTAACTTACGATTTGGCCAGTCTTTCGCATACAATAATAATTTTACCCTTACGAATGATTTACCAGGTAACCAAGAATCAAAATCAGATACCTTTATTCTGGAAACATCGTTCGATCTATCTTATGACTTTATCATTAACAGAAGATATATCATCACCCCTTCTCTTTCGCTCGAAAAAGAAATTCACACGGAACGAGATGACTCTAACGTCTTTAGTGCAGATAGTTATGAAATTGAGCCGACTCTTGATATTGAATTTGCACATAAACTCTTTAATAACCCTGCGACTCTTTATCTAAACTTTGATTATACTTATAAAGCAAAAGACAGAGAAGGCGTAAAAGAACATGTCTTCAATAACAGAACCACAACTTATGAACTTGGTGAAAAATTTAAGTATTTTAAGATTGGTGAGTCGACTTTAAAATTTAAGAGAAAGTACTTTCGTTCCTATTCAGATACACTTCATCTTGATACATCGACACTTGCCTTTGATCAAATATATATCAGAAAAAGCAAAGTCTTTTTATTACTTCTAAATTATGACATGAATAATTACTTCAATTCAACAACTAATAATACAGACTCACTTCTAACGAGAGTCGATTTTATTTGGCCGCTCTTCATGCCAAAGACAACATTGAATGTAGGACTTTCACACACTTGGCTAATGTACGATGATCAATCTCAAGACGAGTCCAGAGGTACCGAAAAAACTCTTTCAACGACATTAAAGTTAAGTAGAGATTTATCAAAGAAGAGCTCACTGGATCTTGAGTATTTGTATACAAATAACTCTTCACTTGAAGACTCAAGTGATTATTCGAGTCACGAAACAAAACTAGAATATACATATACTTACTGATTTTATACGGAGCCAATATGCAAAGATTTGTTAAGTACCTAGGTATTTTTGTTATCTTAGGTTTTTCAGGACTTAGTATGTTTATGTCTTTTAGTCAGAGAGACAGCTTAGGTGGACAGACTTATTTTAACTACACGACTTATTTTGAAGATCGTTTTTTTGACTTTCGTCTAACTCAATATTTAAAAAGTGAATCAAAACTTAGTGCTGTTGATAAATACTATAACCCTGTCACAAAAAAAGAGCTTGATAATCTTAGAAAGCTCCCGCAGGAAGAAGCAACTCGAGCGGCAAGGGATTTAGGACTTAGACAAATTAATGCAAATCGATTCGATAAAGAAATCGTTCTGGCAGATATTGACGATTATTCAATTAAAGGACTTGGCCAATGGCCAATCCATCGAAGTAATTGGGCAAAACTAATTGATAACCTCAATCACTTTGGTGCCAAAATTGTGGCATTTGATGTTTTCTTTGGCGAAGAAAGCATGATCTGTGGAGAAGATAATCCAGATAAGGTATTTTCAGACTCTATTAGAAATTTTCACAAAACTCCAGGTAATCGTATCATTCTTCCTTACAACCTCTATGTTGAAGGAACTGATACATATGAGGAACCACCAGAGCTTCTTAACTTTTATAATCTAAATGCAAAACACTACGGAAAAAGTATTATACAGGAAGATAGGATTTCAAAATCAATCTATCCAATTGATATACTACTCGAAAGTGACCCTGCTGTTGGCTTTATTGAGGCTAAATCTGATTCAGATGGAATCATAAGACACTATAAAGTATTTTCTAACATCTACGGTGAGTTAAATGTTCCTTCTTTTGGTCTTGTTACATACCAAAACTATATTGGTGAGTTAAAAGCAGATATTGAGGAAGAGAGCGATGATGAGGAAGAACTTAGCGATGAAGATCTTAGCTTAGCTGAAGACGATCTAGAAGACTTCTCAGAGGTAAGCACAAATAAAACTGAAGTTGATCTAAGTGAGTCTGGGTTCCCTAAGTTAATTACAGACAAGGGCAATATATATGTTAACTTAAAGGCAGAGACTAAACTTCGCTGGTTTGGAGGAACAACAAGTTTTCCTAGGGTCGCAATTTACGACATTATCTCAGCAGATAAGAATGACCCTGCAATGAAAAATATATTTAAAGATACGATCGTCTTTGTTGGGGCAACGGCCTTTGGTGCTCATGATATTCGACACACACCAATTGATCCAATGTTACCTGGAGTATATTTTCACATGAATTTCTTTAAGAATATTAAAGATGGTGTCTTTTTAAAAAAGTATGATAAATCAATTAAAATCTCCTGGGCAATTCTCGTTATCTCTTCCCTAATCCTTTTATTAATACAATTTAAAGGTAATCCAGTACTGGACCTTGTAACACTGTCACTTCTTCTGACTGCTATTTATTATTATGATACTTACTTCTTTATCCCAGAAGGATATGAAGTGAGAATATTCTTTTGTTTCTTTGCTCTTGTTGGATGTTATTCCTACAATACTTTCCTGCACTTTTACTTAGCAAATAAAGACAAGGCTTTTTTAAAGAGTGCTTTTGGCTCGTATATTTCCCCAGAGCTTATTGATGAAATGTATGGATCAGGTGAACCACCGAAGCTAGGTGGAGATTCAGGTATCCGAACCGCCTTTTTCACAGATATCCAAAGCTTTTCAACTTTCTCCGAAAAGTTAACGGCGACACAGTTAGTTGAACTTTTAAATGAATATTTAACGGCAATGACAGACATTCTTCTTGAAGAAAAAGGAACACTTGATAAATATGAGGGAGATGCAATCATCGCCTTCTTTGGTGCTCCAATGCCTTTAGAAGATCACGCGAGACGTGCATGTCTTGTCGCGCATAAAATGCAAGAAGCCCTACTCGTCTTAAGAGAAAAGTGGACCAGTGAAGGAGATAAGTGGCCAGAGATTGTTCACAATATGAGAATGAGAATCGGTATAAACTCAGGTGAAATTGTTACAGGAAATATGGGTTCAGCTTCAAGAATGAATTATACAATGATGGGTGATTCCGTAAACCTTGCAGCTCGACTTGAAGAATCTGCAAAACAATATGGTATCTTCACACAGGTTGCAAAAGAAACTGTCGAATTAGCCGGTGATGAATTTATTTGGCGTGAACTCGATACGATAAAGGTTATGGGTAAGTCAATTCCTGTAACATCCTATGATCTTTTAGGATTAAAGGCAACTGCACCAGGCTACTTAAAAGAATTAGCAGAGCAATTTAAAAATGGAATCGAGCTCTATAAAACTCAAAAATGGGATGAAGCGATTGAGACTTTTTCAAAGACTCTTGAACTAGAATGGCAAAGGTTCCCTGGCTTAAAAGGCGTAAAAACTAATCCATCTGAGATCTACCTAGATAGATGTAAGGCCTATAAAGAAGATCCTCCAGGGGAAGATTGGGATGGTGTCTTTACTTTAACATCGAAGTAATGCCTCCAAGTGCAAAGTATTGCAATTACATAACTTTCAAGATCTATTCAACTTATTTTAGTTAAATAAACTCACTATATTTAGTTGAACTCACGATATAATAAGCATTGAGAGACAGTGAGGTAAAGATGAGTACATCAGCAGTAAAATTGAACGAGCGTTATATCGAAAGTAATAAGAACTTTCTTATTGTAGAAGATGATCTAACGTTAAGTTCTTTAATGATTCAAACATTACAGTCTCAAGGATTTAATGGTAATTTCGTTGAAGCTTCAAGTATCAAAGAAGCTTTTAGTCATCTCGACAAGAGAAACATAAATGTCGTTCTTTGTGATTGGAACCTTCCTGATGGAGAAGGAATTGATCTTCTTATGAAGATTCGTGAAAGTAATCGGTTTAAAGATATCACATTTCTTATGATTACCGGACGAAGTGATATCGAGTCTATGATGGAAGCGAGTTCTCATGATGTCGATGATTATCTTGTGAAACCATTTAAGAAAAAAGAATTAATCGATAAATTAGAAAATATAATGTAAAAAGGCCCTCTTTCGAGGGCATTTTATTTTTAGTAACTTAGTGTTTTATTTATAGCTGTAACTACCTTATCAGTATTTGGTAGAATTGCTTTTTCTAGAATTCTGTTAAATCCAACTGGTGTAAAAGTTGATCCAACTCTTTTTACTGGTGCATCTAAATGCTCAAAGCCTTTCTCATTAATGAGAGCTACGATCTCACCACCAACACCTCCGAAGACCTTATCTTCGTGCACGACAAGACAACGATTTGTTTTTGCAATCGATTTAATAATTGAATCTTCATCAATTGGAGAAAGTGATCTTAAGTCAAGTACTTCAATAGACTTACCTTCACTTGAAAGTTGTTCAGCAGCTTCAAGACAGTGATGAACTGTATTTCCGTAAGTAACAATTGTTAAATCACTTCCTTCTCTTCTAATACGTGCTTTTCCAAATGGTACTTCAAAATCATCTGGAACGATGGCCATTGCTTGTTTAGCATTGTAAAGAGCTTTAGGTTCCAAGAATAATGTTGGACCTTTGGACTTCATTGCTGTTCTGATTAGCCCTGCAGCATCATCCGCAAATGAAGGACAAACAATTCTTACCCCAGGGATTCCCAGAAGATTTCCTTCTATATTTTGTGAGTGATAAAGACCACCACCGATGTAACCACCTGAAGCAAGTCTAATTAAAATATTTGGCGCGAATGCACCATTACTTCTCCAGTAATCATGCGAGCATTCTAGGTACTGCTCCATTGCAGGCCAAAAGTAATCGGCAAATTCAGCACCTTCTACAACAACTCTGATGTCATCTCTAAAGCGAGAGAAACCATTAGCCGTTCCGAGAATATAATCTTCAGCGATAGGTCCGTTAAAAACACGATCTGCACCAAACTCTTGCTGCATTCCTTTAGAGACATTGAAAATCCCCCCCTTATCTTTGTTGGCCATATCTTGGCCCCAGATAAATGTATTTGGGTTTTCTCTAAATTGTTCTTTAAGTGTTTCGTTTAGGGCATCAATAAACTTTACTTCCTCACCAGACTCGTTGTGAACTCCACCCTCATACTTTGTTGGTACATATGGTTCAGGAATAACAAAATCATAGATCGACGCTGGATCCGGATTTGGTGCTGACATAGAGGCTTTATGAGCCTCAAGCATTTCAGCTTTCTTTGCAGCATCAATCTCATCAAGCTCTGCTTCAGTTAGAATTTTGTTCTTAACTAAGAATTTTCTAAATGTTGGAAGAGGGTCTTGTGCCGCTGCTTCAGCTCTTTCTTTTTCATCACGATATAATTCATGCTTATCTGAGTTTGAGTGCGAATGAATTCTTACACATTGAGCATGAACAATGACCGGCTCACCTTTTTGGATAGCGATCTCTCTTGCTGTTGCCATAGCATTCATTGAATCAAGAACATCCTTACCATCACAGTGAATAATATGAAGGTTTAGGAATCCTGTGAAGTTATCTGCGACAAACTCATTTGCCGTTTGATCTCTTTTTGGAACAGAGATACCATATCCATTGTCTTGAAAAACAAAAACAACAGGGAGCTTTTCATTTGAAGCACCATTAATAGCTTCATAACAGTAACCTTCAGAAACAGAAGACTCTCCCTGAGAAGAAATGGCAACACCCTTATGATCATATCTCTTCATGGCACGAGCAACACCTGCCGCATGAAGAACATGGTTACCTGTACAACTTGAAACGTTATGTATATTCCACTCTGGCTTAGCAAAGTGGTTTGACATATGTCTTCCTCCCGAAGCTAAGTCCGTTCCCTTTGAAATACCATTTAGAATAATTTCCTCGGCAGAAAGACCAGCAGAAAGAGCTGTTGTCATATCTCGATAGTATGGAAAAAGATGATCTTCTCCTAGGCTAAACGCCTGGCCAATAGCAAGTTGAATGGCATCGTGTCCAGCACATGGAGCATGATATGACCAACCAATAGCCTGCTTCAAATAATTTGGAGCACGATTATCAATCATTCTTCCTAGAGTTAAGATCTCATACCACATTTTAAATGTGCTCTTATCAGTATTTTTTAACGTATATTTTTTCTTAGGCTTTACTACCTTTGCCATCGCTTCAAACTCCGATTTATGGTGTAAGTTATTAAAATAAGTACATATTTATGAGGTTGGATATTGACATAAAAATCAATCATCGTAAAGATTTTAGGTATTTAAAACGACAAGTCATGCCAATCTTGTCACTCTTTTTTTAATTATGTATTATCAATCACTTACCAATATTAACCCAAGCATTATAGTCAAGTTTTACAAGCCAGTATCCGATAAACCACTTGAATCTCGTGTAGAACTACGAGTTTAAACATACGCGTTAAAATCATAGTACTCAAATAGGAATGTCTATATGAAAACACTCTTTTTAATTATCACAGCGATCACCCTCTATACTTCATGTAGTAAAACTGAAGAAACCTTTGATGGGAGTCTTGTTATAAACACCTCAGCAATTTTTAGCGATGGTGTAAAGGGAACAATTGTTATCCGTGGTTTTAACAATGATGATAGTTTTCAAGAAATTATACCTTCGACACAAGGTAACTTTGAAGTTTCTCTACCTAATGGAGAATGGAACATATATACTGTCGCTTGGTTTAATGACAATGGTGGAATTAACCTAAACGGCAAAATAAGATGTAGTGTCAATAAAATCTCAGTAGACGGTAACTCATTTCAAGTTGATATCAATTTAAGTAAGAACAACTGCCTTAAGAATGTCTTTTCCCTGTCCGCTACTCCGGTCAATACTGATCTGCAATTTAAGCCTGTCCAGCTACAACCATGCTTAAGTTTTAATAGAGTTTCATTTACTGGCGACTGCTTAGCTGAAGAGAAGAAAAGAGGTTTTCACGATACTTTTAGAATCGGTTTAAATTCATATAACACAATTAATCAATCTTTTGAGGTTGAGTATCTCAGTGGGTGTATAAATCCTGAAAATGGTGAAACCATCGGACTTCCTTTTGCCGAAGGAAAACCTCTTTTCCCTTTTGTTATTTATGCTTATGAAGATGAAAACTGTAATCAAACGTCAAATGGTAGTGGTAAAATTGATACGGTTTACTATGTTGGTAATCAAAAACTTCAAGATAACCTAATACCAGCTGTTGACTATAGTTATATCAACGATGGTGGACCACAATATCTTTACTTTGCTGATAATATCGTTGGGTCAGGAATGAACCCTCTCTATAACGCACTTCCAATTAATCGCTACGACTGTAATAATGGGAGCGGTTCTCATTGCCTTGAGGCAAGTGTAAGTTTTAACACTTCTCAACATTCTATTGAAAATGTGTACAAATCATACGCGCAAATTTTTGGTAGAGCTGATAATGTTATGTACTACAATAATGACGGCCATGATGAAGGTGTCATTGACGAGATTTCATTTATTCTCGGTGGACCTGTTGGCGCTGTTCTTGGAAAACATGGTATCACTTCCTGCGCACAGGCCGTTAGAAAAATTGGTCAAGCTTATACAATTAAAATTCCACTTTCTGCGCAGGTCTATGAAGTTAGACTCGAAGCTCCAACAAACCCAGGAAACTTTTCCGCCAATTCAGAACTAAGAATTGAACTATCTGAACTTTCTCGCCAAGGCAGTATGGATTCACAAATCTTTGAAATCAGTTGTAACAACCATAACGGTTATTACGCCTCAAAGAATAATAATCAAGACGGACAGAGATTATCTCTTACAGAATTTCACTATATAGACAGTGGAAGTTTTAATGGCTCACGCTATGAACTACTTAAGTATTCTAAAGATGCCAGTGGAATATACAGGCAATTTGTAAGTATTCAGGGAAATAGTGGTAACAAATTTAAGATGTACACTGCGCAAAATAGCTCAGACAACCAAGGTAGTCTAACAACAATCGAGTACCAAAGAACACAAGTAGAGGGAGGTAGTGGTTTAATTGAACTTGTTGTAAACTCCATGGATACAGGTGACCGAGCAAGCTTTTTATCAAATAGTAGTGCCAATGGTGATATTGTCTCCTCTGGAATTGGACTTATTTACGACGATAATGAATATGATTATACGACTAATACTAGCACAACATTTTCAGGCACTCATACTAATTACGACATAGCTTTTGCGTCCTCACTATCGACAAACCTTGATACTTATTCAGCAAATATTTTATCTTACGACGTTATCAGTGTTATTGAACATAAATTTGAGGAACTTACACCTTAGTATTCAGTCAAAATACGTAATAACTCCTTAATATCGATTGGTTTAGAAACAAAGTCACTCATACCTGCTTTTGCGCACTTTTCACGATCCTCTTTAAATGCATTTGCTGTCATCGCAATAATTGGCGGACATTTTTCTTCAAACATTTTTATGAGTAATTCAGTAGCCTGAACTCCATCCATCACGGGCATTTGCATATCCATAAAGATAATCGTATAAACTGTTTGCCCAACCATCTCAAGAGCAACCTTACCATTTTCAGCAACATCTGCTTCGTATCCTAACTTCTTTAAGAGCAGTAGCGCGAGCTTTTGATTAACCTTATTATCTTCAACAATGAGAATTTTTTGTGGAAAATCTTTTGCAATACTGTGGCTTGGAATAACAACTTCCTTTTGCTTTTTTACTTCATTTCCTGATTGAAGATTAATATGCAATGTAAATGTTGAGCCCAGGCCCTTCTCACTTTGAAGAACAATACGTCCATTCATAAGGGCTGCTAATTTCTTAGAAATCGACAACCCTAAGCCTGTACCACCATATTTTCGCGTGGTGGAAGCATCTACTTGAGAAAAATCCTGAAAGAGTTTTCTCTGATTCTCTTCGCTAATTCCGATTCCTGTATCACTCACACTTAAGGCAAGCTCATATTCATCATTGGCCTTCTTACCACTCACAGCAATTTTTATTTCACCTTCTTGAGTAAATTTAACAGCGTTAGATGCAAGGTTATAAAGAATTTGCTTTATCCTCACCGCATCGCCACGATAAAAATCAGGTAGCGTTTCATCAATTTCTACTTCGAGATCTAAAAGTTTATCGATTGAATTAACTCTAGTTATTGACTCTACTTCTCCAACTAAATCTCTTAGGGAAAAGTCTATATCTTCTATTTCAACTTTATTAGAATCAAGTTTTGAAAGATCAAGAATATCATTTAAAATGACAAGAAGATTATCTCCACAAGAACGAATCGTTTCCAACATGTCCTGTTGTTTATCATCCATTTGTGTGGATTTTAAAAGATGTACCATGCCAAGAATACCATTCATCGGCGTTCTAATTTCATGAGACATGTTAGCTAAAAATTGAGACTTTACATTAGCCAAATGCAGGGCTTCGTCAGTGGTTTTTTGCAATATCTCCGACTGTTTCTTTATATGCTCATAACCCTTTACAAGTGAAGCTATAAGTGGATTAATAATACTCACTGATAGATAAACAAGAAGTAAGCACATTATGATAAAACCAAAAAACTCAATTCTCTTCGCTAAAGAAAGTGCTTTAATGCTTTCTCTTTCATACATCTCAACAGCTGTATTAAGATCTGTTAGAAGCTCTGTTGTATTAGCTAAAATACGATTAAATGCTTTTTGAGATTCTTCTAGACTTGATTCATGATTCTCGATAATAAACCTTAAGTCTTCAACATATTGATTAACTTTTGCATCTAGGCCATTGGCACCATAGTAGAACTCATTAATATCTGCCCATTGGTGAGGTGGTAAATTTTGAGACTGATCACCTTTTAAAATTGATGAATGAGACTTCTCAAAAAGAGAGACTGCTTCTAA
>CAWUIU010000010.1:0-22854 GCA_963922285.1 uncultured Oligoflexia bacterium
CTTGCACCATAACTTATTAATAGCTTGGCAATTTCTAAGTGTCCTTGCTCGATGGCAAGAAATAACGGTGTCTTTCCTAAATTCTTCTGATATTCGACCTCTTTATCATGTAAAATACCGTCAGGGTGAGCACCTTTTTTTAGTAACTCCTCGATTTTTTTTATATTACCTTCCTTCGAGGCCTCTTCTAAATCATGACGAAAGTTATGAACGTAGGATATGTTACATAAAAATGGATCTAATTTGTTTTTACAAAAATATTCTCTATAAGTGTGATTTGACATGCGCTGAGCAAGAGAAACAAAACTGTCACCATCCCTATTATGAGATGAAAGTTTTATATTACAATAAGAAACAGCTTCTTCAACTTTCTCTATTTCCTTTCCATACAAATCATTAAAAACTAAAGTTTCAACAGTTTTAATAGACCATTTTGAACAATCGATTGTCTGTGCAAAAGCACTCTTAAAAGAAAAGATTAAATATAAATAAAAAAATATTTTCATTTAAATCTATTAGCATATAAAAATCATTTTTTGTGAGAATTACATAGAAAGTTTATTCATAACTTAGCGTGTTTCCTCACTAAATTATCACAACTATTTAAGTCCTTGAAATCTAATTTAATAAATTCAAAATATATAGGTGAATATCACTGAGAAAAATAATCTTCACACAAAAACAGCAAAATGATATTAATAACTTAGAACTTATGAAGAATATTTCGAGTAAGCAACGGGCAAACCACCACATAAAAGTCCAATTTTCCAACTCAGCATTTTTGTATCAAAAAAGAAAAATTTCGACATAATAGCGAACAGTTTAATTACCTACTACTTGAATCTTGATATCTTATAAACTTACTCTTCCAAGGAGAAATCATGAGTAATTTTAGAATAGATAAACCGTTTGAATCAAAACCTCCAAGGCTTAAAGATTTGGTAAATCAACATGTGATGGAAGATGTTTGGATTCGTGATACTCCAATTGGGCCTGTTACTGACTCACTTAAAATTGCAGAACATTTTGATATGAAACACCATAATATTATCAGGGCAATAGACAAATGTAACGAGGAACTAGGCATTGAACTCAAATTTGAGTTGAATAAAAACTTCATAGAAAACAGTTACTTAGGTGGTGCTAAAGGCAAAGAAAGGAAGCTTAGGAAAGTTGATATAACTGAATTTGGCTTAACCTTGCTACTTCTCTATATTAATACTCCGAAGGCTCGTTGAATCTCTGCCGAAATCCTCTACAGGTTCTTTATTCTAAAGACATATCTTGATGGATTGAATGAAAATCAAATAGGAGCTCTAAAAGGACACTATCGAAAACAAATGAGTGATTAAACAAATGTCTTCTTACAACACCACTATGAGTTGATATATCTATTTTTGTATCTGCTTTATCTAGCATATAGCTTTATTTCGAGACCAAGATGGTGAAGGGTGCAAGAGCGACAATTTAGTAAAATATATGTTGTAATCTTCGTAAATCTAATAACTTAGTTACTGTTAATTATTTAACACCCCATGAAATAATTAGTCGATCTATAGATCGTAATCATAAGTGATGAAAGAATAAGATATAAAGAGATATTGTCCCAAAACTGTAGTGCGCTCTTAACCAACCCCCTCAAAGCTTAACCTGATATTTCCACTTAATTTCATATTATTATCCCAGTAAGCTTCCCAAGATTTTGGATCTGTTATTACCTTTAAAATTATTCGAGTCATTTTTGCGCAGCCTTTTTCACCCCAATTAAAAGCAAACTTCTTAATCCTTCGACCAATCTCTCTCATTAGTCTTTCAAGTTTAGATGTGACTTTTGGAGTTACTACTCCTGTCTTCAGCCAGTACTTTAAATAGGTGAATAAGTTTGATCTTGCATTAGCAACATATGTGGATGCCTTGCTGTAGCCCTTGTGCTCAAGGTATTCAGCCAATAACTTCATTTGAAGTTCACAAGCTACTATCTTTTCGTTTAATTCAACTTTCTCTTCAATTGTTACAGCTTCAAAATCCTTCTCTGGGATCTCTAACTGGAAGATTGAGTGAACCTGATCAAGAGTATATTTAATATCTTCATCCTCTGCTTTTTCTTGATACTTCATGAGAGGCTTAAGTTCGTGTGGTACATGCCAAAGGCACCTTTTCTGATGGTGGGCAAGGACTCCAAGACCATTGTTTAAACCTATTTCTCCATCTGCCACAAGAATATTTGCAACTTTTTTAGGAGCTATCTTTTTATTGGGATTGTTAACTTTATCAATTGATTTTCCAATTACTTTCCAGGACTCACTTGTCCAAGCTCCCAGTGGAACTATAGAGTTATCATTTTTAATACCCATGACAATTCTTACTTCACCTCGATTGGTCTTCTCAATTGGCTTTTGGCCAATTTTTTCTCTGATCTTATTTGTTCGCTCAAGCTTTACTTGAGAAACAAACCTCTTAAAGCCTGTTCCATCGCCAAGAACAACGTTTAAATCATCATGTTTTACAGAGATATTATCTGAGTCTGTAGCCATAAACCACCTGTGAAGACTTCGATGGTTAAAGTTAATATTTTCATTGGTTTTAATAATTCCAACAGTTGATCGCCTAAATGAGTTTTCAGCAACTGCCTCCATGCAGATCTTTTCAAACTCATTTGAATGCTTTTGATTTTTTTCAATTCCTAGAAACTCTTTTAGAGGATTACGAATGGCTCCACAGTTTTTACATTTTAGAAGAGTCCATTCAAATATAATGTTTCCAAGGCTTGTAATGATGGTTTTTGAACGTGTACCAGATCTATTTAAATGAGGAGAACAGCAGCATTTTGCCTCATCAGAAGCTTTCCAGTGCTCAACAACCATATTATCAATGAAAGAAATTAAAAGCTTTAAAAAGCCTGGAATACCCTCATTTTCAAAGAGAGTTTTAGTTTCTAAGATGAGTTCGTCAAAAGAAAATGATAATCCAGATAGACAAGTCTTGATATTTAGAGCAATATTTTTAGTGATCATGGGCCTTCCTTGGTATTGGTTTTATAAGTGGTATTATATAAATTTAACCGGTTAGGCCTAGGTCTTTCAAAAAAATCGTATTCTTTTTCGACACTTTCAATTTTTGTATGGAAAGATTTCAATGGATCTGTCGCGCAATCAGATTATCCCATAAGATTTATGTAATTACATATTAACCAAGTTTCAAACTCAGGTGATGATTTACACTACAGTTTTGGGACAATATCATATAACGAAACACGAGGACAAAATGAAACTGATCACTTACATCGCAATATTAACCATGAGTATGACTAATGTATTTGCTTTAACATGTACAGTCGAGCCTAAAGTAAAGCTTGAATATGAAGCATCTCTTTTTGATAGTTCATTAGTTAGTGATGAATTTGAAGAATATGGAAAGTCTTTAGGCTTATCCAAAACAGAAGTTGAAGTTGAGTCCTGGGAAGAATGCTATGAAATAGCGAGAGAAGATTTAGACAACTTTCTTTTACTTTTGGAGAACCTCGATGTCGATACCGAATCACCAGAATGTTATAGTATATCTATAACTCGTAAAAATATTTTGGGGTCTTCATGGAAAGAGTATTATTCTATGTATTTTGAATGGACAGTAAATGATTCAAAAATTCCATTTAATGATAGCAAGGGAAAATTAAACTGTATTACTAATTCTAACAGAGATCCTGAAAAAGGAGATGTTAGGTTTGAAAAATGATTTGGTGACGAATATTTTTCGAGAAAATACGGAAAGGATAGTGTTCAAGCTCAAATGATGAATAAAGAATAAGAATCAAATAAGAGCCTTAAAATGAATCTATCAAAAAATTAATAATTAATTGAAAGCCTTCTTAATTGAAGGCTTTTTTACTTTCCTAAAGTTAAATTTTACAATCAATTTAAGTGCTTTAAATGAAATTTTATATGATCCTCTATAAAGCTCGCAATAAAATAGTAGCTGTGATCATAATCATTTCTATAGTTAACGATCACTTCTTGCCCTGCCGCACAAGCAGCGTTCTCAAAGTTTTTAGTTAACAGTTGTTTTTCAAAAAATTCATCAGCTGTTCCTTGGTCAATCAGGATAGGATTGTGATGTACATTTTTTTTCTTTAACAGCAAACAACTATCGTAATTTTCCCAATTCTCTTTATTCTTTCCAAGATATCCTTCTAGAGCTTTCTGCCCCCAAGGACACTCTACTGGATTAACAATGGGAGAAAAGGCAGAGATAGAACTAAAGATCTCACTGTTACGAAGTCCAATCACTAGGGCACCATGGCCCCCCATAGAATGACCCATCACTGAAATTTTTGAAACACCAAACTCATCATTAAGTAAGGAAACAATATCTTTAACGATATAATCATACATCAGGTATTTCTCTTTATACCCATCAGTTGTTGCGTTTACATAAAAGCCAGCACCTGTTCCAAAGTCGTAACTATCATCCTCTCCTTCAACTCCTGCACCTCTAGGTGAAGTATCTGGACAAATGATCATAGTACCTGTTCCTTCTAATACCTTCTGAACTCCTGCTTTTGTAATAAAGTTTTCTTCATTACATGTAAGACCTGAAAGCCAAATTATAGCTGAATCTATTTTTTCAACGTCTGTAGGTAGATGAATCGAGAAGTTCATACTTGCATTAATTGAAACTGAATCATGCTTACAAAACAAAGTCTCTCCACCGAAGCTTTTATGTCTCTTCAATATTTCATATACCATTATGAATGTTCTCCATGCTCGATTACTGTTCGAATACTTTTTCCTTCATGCATTAAATCAAAAGCTTCATTAATTTTCTCTAATGGCATCTTAAAAGTTACAAGATCATCCAAATTTATTTCTCCACTCATATAGCGATCAACATAACCAGGAAGTTCAGTTCTTCCCTTAACACCACCAAAAGCAGATCCTCTCCAAACTCGACCGGTTACTAGCTGAAAAGGTCTTGTACTGATTTCTTGTCCAGCCCCTGCTACACCGATAACGATTGATTCCCCCCATCCTTTGTGACAACATTCTAAAGCAGATCTCATAAGATCTACATTTCCAACGCATTCAAAAGAATAGTCAACACCACCATCAGTCATCTCAATAATGACATCCTGAATTGGCTTGTCAAAATTCTTAGGATTTACAAAGTCTGTTGCACCAAACTTTTTTGCCATCGTAAATTTATCTTCATTAATATCAATCGCAATTATTTTTTTTGCCTTTGCCATTTTTGCACCTTGAATAACTGACAACCCTATACCGCCAAGGCCAAAAACAGCAATCGTAGAACCCTCTTCTACTTTTGCTGTATTTAAAACAGCTCCAATTCCTGTCGTGACCCCACAACCTAGAAGACAAATTTTATCTAATGGAGCTTCTTTACTAACTTTTGCTAAAGAAACTTCTGCTACAACTGTATATTCGGCGAAAGTAGATGTTCCCATATAGTGATGAATCATTATTCCATCTTTTGAAAAACGAGACGTTCCATCCGGCATTAAGCCCTTTCCTTGTGTTTCTCTAACACTAGAACACAAGTTCGTTTTACCAGATTTACACATCTTGCACTCACCGCATTCTGCTGTGTATAAAGGAATAACATGATCACCTTTTTTAAGAGATGTAACTCCCTCTCCAACCGCTTCTACGATACCTCCCCCTTCATGTCCTAAAATAACGGGAAACAATCCTTCCGGATCCTGCCCAGAGAGAGTATATGCATCAGTATGACAAACACCAGTTGCTACAACTTTTACTAATACTTCACCTTTTTTTGGAAGCTCTAAGTCTACCTCTTCAATTTTTAATGGCTCCTTAGGTCCCCATGCAACTGCGGCCTTTACCTTCATTGTATTTTTACTCATTAACGAACTCCCATTATGATGTTTTTTATGAATTATAGAATATTGACAATAAGCTCTCAAGTTGACACATTGTAGATATATGGAAACAATCAAGAACTATAAAGCTCTTGTCGCTTTTGAAAAGGTCGCAAAATTAGCTAGTTACTCAAAAGCTGCAGAGGAGCTAGCTGTTTCGAAATCCTATCTATCGAAACTAGTTTTAAAACTTGAGCAAGAACTTGGACAAAGACTTTTAAACAGATCAACGAGAACAGTTAAGTTAACCAAAGCTGGAAAAAAACTGTTCATGACATGTCACATTAACTTCAATGAAATAAACAAGATTCAGAATGAAATTCAATCAAATTCAAATCTGCCAAGCGGAAAACTAAAAATTAGCGTTGCTGGTGCTTTTGGAGAAGAGTTTGTAGCTCCACTCACTTTCAACTTCTTAAAAAAATACCCAAATATAAAAATACAACTTATTTTTGAAGAGAACTTGATTGATCTCTTAAAAGATTCCTATGACTTTGCTATAAGAGTTGGCCAACTTAAGAACTCTTCATTAATTTCACGAAAAATTGCAACGAGAAAAGCTTTTGTCTGTGCTACGGCTAGTTATTTAAATACTCATGGCATTCCAAAAACCCCAGATGATTTAAGTAAACATAATTGCTTATCAATGAAAACTAGTTGGAACTTTGAAAATAAAAGTATTAGGCAAAAAATACAAATAAAAGGGAACTATTCTAGCAATAATAATAGAACTATTCTTCAGGCTACATTATCTGATTTAGGAATATGTTACCTACCAGGAGAATATGTTCTGCCATACATAAAAAGTGGTGAACTAATATCAATTCTTGAAAACTACACCCTACAAGAGATTCCCATATGGCTATTATCACCAAGTAATGAAAACTCATCAAAGGCAGCTCAACTTTTTAAAAATAGCTTTTTTGAAGAAATTTAGAACATTTACCCACCAAGTAATGTTAAAAAATCCACACAAAGATAAAATAACAAGGTCTTACAAACGGATACATCTGCAACACTCTAAAGATAAAAACAATTAAGATTTCTAAATCTAATCTTTAGTTAAAAAAGAAATAAAAACTGTCGATATTAAGTTGTAGGAGAATATTGATGAAACTTAACCAAGTTAAAATTAAAACTCAAATTTTTATATTAGCTACCATACTTCTTACCTTTCAAGCTGTTATGGCAGTAAGTAGCCTATACTTTCTTCGCGATATCGAATTAAAATTAGAAAGTGTTTTTAATATCAGACTCCCATCTATTGACAATCTAGTACAAGCAGACCGAGACTTTCAACAGGCATTGGTAGCAGAGAGAACTCTACTAGGAAAAAATACAGACAATGATAATATCTACATCAAAGATTATATCAACAATAGAAATCAAGTCTTAGAAAGGTTTAACAAATATAAGGTCCTAGCCAACTCTGTAGCTGAGAAAGAGGAAATCAAAAAATTTGAAACTAGCTACAATCTTTGGTTAAAAAAGTCTGACAAGTTATTATCAATCAGTAGCATCAAAACCAAAAGTTCTGAGGATAGAAATGAGCTTTTATCAACCTCAACAAATCAAATAGGAACTTTATTTGAAAGATCAAGGGACTCACTAGACAAGCTTCAAGAAATTATTTTAGAAGATGGAAACTCCGAGTATAAACAAGCGATTGAAAATTACAATTTTTCAGTATTGCTGACTAAATTACTTCTTGCCTTTGCTTTCACTGTCTCTCTCCTTCTCTCTTTTCTATTCATTAAGTCTATCAATAGAAGAATCACAAATACTCTAGAACAACTAAATGCAGAAAAGAGTTCTTTAGACAGTATTTCTGATGAACTTGCTTCAAGCTCAAAGGATCTAGCAAACTCTTCTCAAGAACAATCATCTTGTGTATCTCAAACCTCAAGCTCCATTCATGAAATATCACAAATGGTAAAAAGAAATACCAATATTGCCGTAAATAGCTCAGACCTCGTAAACAAAGGTAAGGAGCAACTTAATCACGGTGTTGAAATGATTCTCGAACTTGCGAAGAAAATAGAAAATATCAACAATGCCTCTGTCGACCTAACAGGAAAAGTAAGTAATAACCAAGAAAAACTGGAGCACATTCTAAATGTATTTGAAAATATTCAAGAAAAGACAGGAGTAATTAATGATATTGTATTTCAAACAAAACTTCTCTCCTTCAATGCTTCAGTCGAGTCCGCTCGTGCTGGTGAACACGGTAAAGGTTTTGCTGTCGTTGCAGAAGAAGTAGGTAATTTAGCACAACTAAGTGGTACAAGTGCGAATGAGATATCTGATCTGTTAAACAATTCGCTTACAGATATAACACATATAATAGAGACTTCTAAAGTTGATATGGAAACATCTGTTAAATCAAGTGAGACTCTAGCAAATGAAGCACTAAGCCTTTCCAAGAACTGTGAAAAAATTCTCAAGCAAGTAAACACAATGTTTAATGAAATAACTGCATCATCAGACCAAATAGCAAATGCCTCACAAGAACAGTCTCAAGGAGTAGAGGAGATCAATACTGCGGTACAAGAGATTAACTCAACAAATCAACAAACTTCCCAAAAAGCTGGGGTTGTTGATTTAAAATCTAAACAACTTGTTAAGGTTGTATCGAGTATTGACAGTTCCATGAGAGAGCTAAAGAAACTTGCATAAAAACACATAGATTACTTCATTATTCTAATGAAAGAATAACGAGATTAAAGCGCTTCTGCAAAAGAACAGAGCGAAATTGAGTATACCATTGCTATAACTTAAAGATCAAAAATGCATTATAGATAAAAAGTTCACTGATCAAATTTTCAAGAAGTTTTAACAAGTAATTATAGATAATAATATTTGAACGAAGGCCCTTTGGGCCGGATTTGATAGCTTTTAATGCGATATTTTCTATTAAATAACATAAAGTTAAGTGACTTTAGGCTTCTTTAGAGAGTTGCCCTTAAGTTATAAAAAGCGATAAGGTTGGTGACTCATCTTATTTCAAAGAGTTCAACACTAAAATTCAAAAGTCGTATAACTTATTAACACTCAAGAAACGATTTCATGGTCTATTTTATTTGATCATAGAAAGTGAGAAGATACAGATATATAACAATTAAGAAGTATTATTAAGAAAACGTAAAAGTTATGAAACTATTATTAATATCGATAATTTTTGTTACATCTATATCATCTCTTGCAGGGACAAAGTCATTTTCGAAGAGCTGCATGGAAGCCTTGTTTAGTATCATAAAAACGGATAAAACTATCGCTGTAGGAAGAAGTGCGAAGATAACATTTAAAAATGGTGAAGTTTTTAAAGGCAAGGTTGTATCTTTTTCAAGAGGAGGTATGGAAGTTAATAAAAATGGGAAAAACTTCTTAGTCTCATTTAACTCAATTACAAAAGTGAATAATGTTGATGTATCTCCTGATGAAGTTTATGTGACGCTATTGAAGAAAAAAATTCTTGGGATTAATGAAAACTCTATTCTCACAGTAAAAATATTCGAAAACAATCGCTCTAGAGTTGTAAATGGCGCGTTTAAATTAGATACGAAAAAAAACTTATTAACTCTTATAAAAAATAATAATGAGCATGAAATTATTAATTTGGAATCAATATCTCAAGTTGAGATAATGGGGCTACGTTTATTTCAGCAAATACAAAGAGATGCGAAGATCTTAGATGGTGAGTTTGTTAGTGTTAAACTTAAGAATGGAGAAACTTTTGATGGTATTATTACAATAACAGCTGATCAAAAGCATATTGAGTTGACAGATGTTCATATCAGAGAAGATGTCAGGAGTATTCCTATAAGAGAAATTAAAGACATATACCAATGATTTGATATATAAATTCTATAAGTTTGACACTTATTGAATATTAAAAATCTATTCAGGAAAGTTTGGAAATATAAATCATAGGACCTACTCTTGGCAAAGCTTTTGTTATTCAAGAGCATTCATGCTTTTCTTTATTCTGAATTTAGCTTATATAACATAACTCGGAATTTAACAATCTCACTTAAGAGATTTGGCCTAATTTAGAAATTTTGCACACTTTTGTCTATGTTTTTATGTCATAAAGACCGTACATTTTATGAGGTAAACTTTGAATATTGTAGAAAATCTAACGTTAGTTTCTCTAAATGATTCTGATGATTCTACAAAACTAAAGTTTGATTTTTTTCAAAACCTTGAATCTGAGCACACTAGAAAGTCTTACAAAATGATCTAAAAACCTTCTTTGAATTCACGTCTTCAAATTTTAAAGGAACTATTACAACAGATGTTAAAAAGCTACATATCATCGCTTTCAAAGACTGGTTAACAAATAACCAGAATGCTCCAAAAAGCATAAATAGAAAGATATCTACCCTATCAACATTTTATCGATTCTTAGTTGAAAAAAAACAAAGCAGGCAGTAAAGACTGAGACAAATGATCTAAGTGACGAAGAAGTGATAAAGGTCTTAGAAATCATCAGTGAAAAAGCATCTCCTCTTCATAAGTCGGTTGTTTTTCTCTTTTTCTCTACTGGCATCAGAAAATCAGAGCTGATCAATTTAAAGCTCAAAGACTATACAGAAATCAATGGTGAGATAACAATCACGGTTAATGCTAAAGCCGGAAAGACTCTCTTAAAGTTTCTTCCTAGGCAATGCTCAGATGTTCTTCATGATTATATTTTCATTAAGTATTGTAAACTTGCCGGTGTTAATAAAAAAGTATCTCCCCACTCTGCTAGGGCGACTTATATCGGCTCAGCGCTTCAAAATGGCGCAAGTATCGTGAAAGTCTCAAAAGATGTAGGTCATAGTTCTGTTAAAACAACTGAAGAGTATAATAAGAGAGGAAACAGATATGAAGATTCTCCAATTAACTCATTAGGTTTCCTAAAAGAAGCATCTTAATCATATTCAATAAGCACTATAAGCTCTATTTTCCCATTTTAAATCCTAACAAGGAGAATTTAAATGGGGTATTATCATGACAAGTTAATTCATGAAATTAGAGCGAGATGATTTAGCGAGTCAACTGAGAAGTCATATGCGACGACGATTAAAAACTTTATTACCTATTCCAAAGTTTCACCTCAAAGACTTACAATCAATCATGCAAAGAGATTCAAGCTTCATCTAATCAACGATCAAAAAAGAGCAACTGCTACAGTAAATGCAAAAGTCGCGGCCATAAGATTTTTCTTTAATTATGTGATCAACAAGAGACTTGATGAAAAGGACTTTACCTTTGTTAAAAGATATCGAAAACTCCCAGAAGTTCTGTCCAAAAATGATGTCATTAAAATATTAAATGCAATTGAAAATATCAAGCATCGAGCTATCTTTATGGGAATTTATTCATGTGGTCTTAGGAAGTCTGAAGTTATGAACTTAAAGACTTCAGATATTGATAGCGACAGGATGTTAATTAGGATTAGATGTTCAAAGAGAAAGAAAGATCGATTTGTGCCTTTATCGCCAATGTTTTTAAGATATCTGAGAAAATATTGGTTAGAAGTCGAAATAAATAGAAGACATTTTTTATTTCCAAGTAATCATCCTAGAAAAGCATACAATCCAAAAACTCTTAATGAAATTCTCGACTCAGCAACAAAAAGAGCTGGAATAAAGAAGAAGGTCTCGGTTCATACATTGAGACATTCATATGCAACACATTCTTTAGAAGATGGATTAAATTTAAGATATATTCAGAGAATATTCGCATCTTTTAACTGGTCTTTCAAAGGAGCAGTGGAAGGTTATCAATGCAATTATAAACTGTAGAACAGAGGCCTTGGGTGGGCATATCTCGGAATGTAGTAAATGTGACTATAAAGATCAAAGTTACAACTCTTGTAGAAATAGACATTGTCTAAAATGCCAATTTAACAAAAAGGAGAAATGGGTACAAAGAAGAGTTGAAGAGCTTATTCCTGTTGTGATTCCAAGTGGAGGTATAAACGAAGAAAAGAAGACTTGGATTAAAACTAAGAAGAAGTTTTTACTTCCAATAAGAGTTCTTAGTCTTGTTTTTAGAGGAAAACACTTATCTTTTCTTGAAAAGGAATATCAAAATGGAAATTTAGAATTTCATGGAAGATGTGAATACTTAAAAGAAGAGAAGCACTTTAAGTGACTCTTAAGGAGTACAACTAAAAAGAACTCGATAGTTTATATCAAGAAGTCTTTTGCTGGCCCAAAACAAGTACTAAATTACTTAGGTAACTATACTCATCGAATAGCCATTTCAAATTACAGAATAAAGAAGCTTGAGAATGGTAAAGTTCACTTCACTATTCGAGATTATGCTGACAATAAAAAAAAGAAAATTATGGTTCTTGATGTTATTGAGTTTATGAGAAGATTTTTACTGCATGTATTACCTAGTGGATTTGTTAGAATTCGGCATTATGGAATCTTAGGAAGTAGATTTAAGAAAGTTAACATTGAATTAGCTAGAAATTTTTTTACTGCCCTACCTGTGAAGGACATGAGAAGTTAAAATTTGTCCCTATAAGCAGTTTTTATAACTCTTCTTAAAATATCTACTCAAATGATTTAATTTTGCTTGTTCTTTAGAACGAGAGGCATAGCTGTATTTATCAGGGAAACAAGAGACTGATTTTACTATTCTGCTGATAATTCTTGGTGGAAAGGAGAATAATGATCACCTCTACTACTCTATTCAGTTCAACTCTGTTTATCGTGGACCATTAATTTTCAACCGAAATCACTCTCATGGTGATCTATCTTGCTGTTTTTATGTCGTTCTGATGCCGCTCCCCGATAAAACCTATATTTTATATGAGTCATCCTATATGGGACAAAAGCACAGATGCTTTATAAGTAATTAATCTCGACTTAGTAAGACCAATGGAAATACCAACAAAAAACACAAAATAAAGGTATGAAATGTAGAGTTCGTACTTTTTCGACACTAGTTTAATTGACCAGTTCTGACCATCCATAATGCCTTATATAACCCACCAAAATTACAACAATCTATTAACTTTATCATCGATATAAAAAAACTATCTCAGCATAACCATTAATAATTAGAAACTATCTCGGAATTGAACGATCATAAGATTACACTATTAACAATCATAGGAGATAGAAATGAAAGCTAAATTATTTATCACAAGCTTAATACTCTCATCACTAATATTTGCTGAGACTTTAACTAGAGAAACAGGTGCTCCAGTAGGAGATAACCAAAATTCAAAAACAGCAGGAGAAATGGGCGGTGTGCTTTTAGAAGATGCCCACCTAATTGAGAAACTTGCCAGGTTTGATCGTATGAGGATCCCAGAAAGAGTCGTTCATCCAAGAGGGGTGGGCGCTCATGGAGTGTTTAAGTCTTATGGAAACTTTTCACACATTACGAAAGCTTCACTCTTCAATAAGAAAAATAAAGTGACTGATGTATTCGTAAGATTCTCGTCAGTAATTCATTCAAAAGGATCACCAGAAACACTTCGAGATCCAAGAGGGTTTGCTACAAAATTTTACACAGACGAGGGAAACTGGGATTTAGTAGGAAACAACTTACCTGTTTTCTTTATTCGAGATGCCATGAAATTTCCAGACATGGTTAACTCTCTTAAACCAGATCCACAAACGAATAAGCAAGATGCAAATCGTATTTTCGATTTCATGGCCCATCACCCAGAGAGTATTCATATGTGGACACACTTATTTTCAAATAAGGGGACGCCACGTAGTTTAGAAGGAATGGATGGTAACGGTGTTCATGCATATAAGTTTGTTACTAACAAAGGAAAAGTTAAATACGTAAAATTTAGATGGAAATCGCTACAGCCGGACAAAGGTTTTACGGCAAAAGAAGCAAGTGAAATGCAAGCGAAAGACTTTTCTCATCACACAAATGGTCTTTACAACAACATAAGGAATAAGAAATATCCTTCGTGGGAGTTAGTTGGTCTCTTATTTGATGAAAAAGATTTCGAAAAAGTTGAATTTAATCCTCTTGATGCCACTAAAGATTGGAAATGTTCAATGAGTACAGTTGATTGTGTTAAATTGGGAGTAATGACTTTAAATAGAATCCCTAATAACTTTTTTCAATACTCTGAACAGTCTGCATTTTCACCAGCTGTCTTCGTACCAGGAATAGAACCATCAGAGGATAGACTATTACAAGGAAGATTATTTTCATATTCAGATACACAAAGGTATAGACTAGGAGTTAATTATCAATACTTACCTGTAAATAGAGCGAAAACAAAAATTAATACCTTTGCGCAAGATGGAACTCTATCTACTTATGAAGCCAAAGATGAAAGTATCAATTATCAGCCAAATAATTTTGATGGGAGCTTAAATCGAGACAGAGGTAGCATGTATGAAAACACAGCTCATCGATATAGTAAGCATAGACTGTCGGGGACAACTCAACAAAAAATGATTTCTAAAACTGCAAATTTCATACAAGCTGGAGAAACATATCGTGCCTATAGTGAGTTTGACAGGAAACATCTGATCATGAATTTTGCAGGAGATCTAAATACTGTTAGAAACAAAAAAGTTGTTCGACAAATGGTCGCCTATGCATATGCAGCCGATGAAGAATATGGAACACGTTTAGCAAAAGCTACAAATACCAACATCGAAACGGTTAAAAAAATTGTAGAAAAAATAAAGTAATTTTTTAACAAGAGGGCATTAATTTGCCCTCTCATTTAGGAGTTAGTTATGAAAAATATTTTACTACTATTTTTAACGACATTAACGATAAATGCATATTCTTACTCTGAAGAGCTTGTGAAAAAAGTAAACTATGCTGCAAAGACAAACAACATTGAACTAATAAATGAATATATTCGACTCAATGGAAATCTCGATATACAGGATAGCAAAGGTTATACGCCTCTTATCTATGCTGCATATTATGGCCATAACAAATTAGTAAATGTTTTACTAAAACATAAAGCTAACCCTTGCCTTAAAGACAAAAGAGGTAATACAGCTTTAATGGGAGCAATTTTCAAAGGTAATATATCAATTGCATATAAACTTATGAATTCAAAATGTGTCATCAATCAGAAGAACAACGCAAATCAAACAGCCCTCATGTACGCATCTCTTTTTGGAAGAAAAGAAATTGCAAAAAAATTATTGGATAAAGGTGAAAGTGCATTAGAAAAAGACCAAAATGGTTTTAATGCCATAGAAGTAGCTAAGAGACAACACAACACAGAAATGCTGAAATTGCTTAAAAGAGATAAAAAATCGCCATAAATGATAAGTGCTCATAAGAATAAAAAACTCTTCTTGAGCTCATCAAAGGTAAATAGAACTGGAGTAACAGGTGACTCACTTGAATCTTTTATCCTAAGAGGATAACTGACAATAAAATACTCTCCAGCAGGAACATTTTTAAGATCTAAACATTCGACAATCACAGCTTGTTTGAATAATATTTTGTGAATTGGTCGTTCCGCACTTCCCGGAGAATAATCAGAACTTTTCCAACTGGTGCCAAAGAGATTAAAGTCTTTTGAAGAAATCAACCAATCCGCTGCTTCCTGGCTCAGAGTGAGAACATAATTCGGGTCATGATAACCATCTTTATTTCGATGATAGACCTCGGTTGTAAGTAAAAGTTTTTTGGGTATTTTATTCTTTAGTGCAAGCTTTAATTCATCAAGAGAAACTTCCCAATGATAGACATCATCGCCAACTTTTTTGTAGTTATCTCCTTCAAGCTTAACAACAATACAACCTCCAAAAAAGTGATTTGTGTCAAAGAACTGATCAACAGTTTTACCTTCATTTGATATATGCTTTGGTGCTTCTACATGTGTAAGACTATGACTATTTAGAATATGCTGATCATAATTTACAGGAGGCATCTTTCCGGGAATAATTGAAAAGATTGCGTCCTTACTATATGCGGCCCCCTCAAACCACATCGCTTCGCTATTCTCTGTGATAAGTGGAGACAATACATATGGCATAATTCATCCTTTTGTAGTTTTTCAGGTAACTAAGAGTTCAAGAAAATTATAAGGTTAAAATTGAACTTTGAAAAACTAAGATACTTTTTTTATAAATTGAAAGAAGCTTTTGTCATTTTTTAATTTCAAAAATATTTCCTAATTTTTTTTCATTTTCACCGGTTTACTTAGATAATAATCCATCCCAGCATTTAATCCATTATCTTCATCAACCTGAAATGCATTTGCTGAGAGACCAATAATAATCCCCTCATACGCTAATTCATTTCGAATAATTTTTGTCGCCGTTAAACCATCCATAACAGGCATTTGAACATCCATAAAGACCAATGGAAAGCTTTCATTTTTTAAGATCTCAACGGCTACTTTACCATTTTCAGCAATTGCACTTTTTCCTAGTTTCAATGTAAAAGTAACCGTTGTGCCCTTACCAGCTTCACTATTGATCAAATTTTTCCCTAAAATTCTTCAACAATACTTTTACAGATCGATAAACCAAGACCTGTTCCGCCATATTTTTTTGATATCGTACTGTCGGCTACTGTAAAACCAATAATTCCGTTATGGGATCTCTTATGTCATGAGACATGTTGGCTAAAATGTTGGACTTTGTCTCAAGAGCTTTAAGAAAATTTTCAATATCAGCGGCTTCATTTCTTCCAGAATAAATTGTTGTATCTAAGTTCTCTTTGGAAATGTAGCTTTTACTGAAACTGCAGAAGAGATTACTAAACAACTAGAAATGATAAAAAACATAGAATGACTTTCATTAATTAAATTATAAACGTATTTATGACATCTCGTTAAGTAAAATCTCATATTCAATATCTTCTTCAATAAGACCATTCTCTTTTTTAAACTCTTGAATTTTGCCTGTATTTTTTAGACCAGATTTTTCTAGTACTTTTCTTGATGGCCAGTTATTTAAAGGAGTTGTAGCAATAAGTCTTACTTTATCAAAATTCTCTTTCGCATATTTTATCATATAGGGAAGAACTGACGTAAGAATCCCTTTATTACGATATTCTTTAAATAGCCAATAACCCACCTCAACATAATCAGAATCTTTCTCAAGTGGAGCAAATTCAAACACACCAGCAATTTTTTGATGATAAATGATAAAAAAATCTGGGGTACCATCGACTAGATACTTATTTTCTATAGCATCAATCAAGATATCATAAGTCTTGTCTTTATTAGTATGCTTCTTTTTTAAATTTATTCGAAATTGATCTTCATTATTTATTTCATGTATTGCATTATAGAATCTTTCAGCATCTAGAGTATCAAACAATGACAAATGTAGATCTTCATTTATCCTAATTTTCATCTCTATAAACCTTTTGCGAATATTTTATAAAAACGATCGTAATCTTCAAAGAATGGCATGTGACCTATATTTTCCATCTCATACAATTTCGCATTAGGAAATTTTTTAACGACTTGTTTTCCTAATTTTTGATACTGGCCAAGTTTATATGTGACACCTTTCTTCTTCCATCCTCTACCTGGACCAGTACGATCTCTTGTCCCTAAAATCAAAACCGTTTCTGTTTTAATCGAAGAAAACTTCGAAGTAATATCTTCAGCAAAAATTGGCGCATAGGTTAGAGCATTATTCCAAGCGACAATTGACCAGTCATCATCATTTATTTGTCCTTTATGGGCCATCAATAAGTTTTCATATTCCTCTGACCATGCTCCATCATAGTAAAACTTTTTTTGATAATTTCTGATCTTATCAACAGTTTTTGCTAATTCTCTTTCATAGAAAAAGTTCGTATCTTTGAATTCTGCATACTTACCATATGGTTCTAAACCAATTGGGTTAACTAGCACTAACTTCTTCGTTGCTTCTGGATAGTTGTATGCAAATGTTGTTGCTAACATTCCCCCCATCGAATGACCAACGATGACCGAACCCTTTACATTTAGTGATTCTAGCAATTTTTTAGTATTTAATGCAAGTTGCGAAAAATTATATTGGTATGCTTCAGGCTTAGAGCTTTTGCCAAATCCAATTTGATCAGGAATAATTACTCGATAACCTATTTTCACTAAATCCTTAGCAAGTCTTTCCCAATAATAGCCAGAAAAGTTTTTTCCATGAAGTAAAGTAATTACTTTCTTAGTATTTTTTGAGCCAACATCCATATAAGCCATCTTTAATTCTTGATTTTGCGTATCAAGATAAAAAGACTTCGTCTCAAATGGGTAATCAAAGTTTTCTAAAGTCGCATTATACTTTAACTGATTTGAAGAAGTGCAAGAGATAAGAAGCTGCAGTAATATTGTAATTATCAAAAAATTCATTTTATTCCTTTTTGTTTTTTTAAAGTTAAATACTATCTAATACCTAGACAAAATTAAACTTAAAAAAGGTTAATACTCAATGATTGTACATTATTGCAACAACACTCAATTACTTGATCAATTAGATCTGACTGGATTATTGAAGTAAGCTAAAAAATTATTCTTAAAGATGAAGAAATAAGCTAGTTGTCTTCTAACCTGTATTACTGATGGATTCTCAAGTACCCATACGTCCTATTTAAATCCTACTAACATTTCAAGGAGAATCAAACTCATGTGACCAAGTGTGAACTTAACCACACTTGATCATAAGTTATCTTTATTTTAAAAACTCAACAACATGTTCGGTAGAAAATCTAACCTTCGGTAACCCAGCGTACTTGTCATCTTCAGATCTAAAACCAACAGGACATGCTACTATAGACGTTAACCCTTTTTCTGCAAGGCCTAAAACCTTATCATATTCTTTTTGCACAATACCTTCCATTGGACATGCATCGATTTCCATCTCAGCACAAGTGACCATAAAACTACCTAGAGCGATATATACTTGATTTTTAACCCATGCATCTTTTTCCTCATCTGATTTATAACTTAAGAAATTTGTCATCATTCCTTTGTAGCCTTCTAAGTCTTCTAGTGATTGTCCTCTTGTTTTAGCAGTATCTTCAATAAATGCTTGAACTTCTTTTTCTCCAAAGTTTTTAACGCCACAAAAAATAATGTGATGTGAGCAATTTACAACTTGCTCTTGATTCCAACTATGTGGAAGTAGTTCTTTCTTTAAGTCTTCATTCGAAATAATTAAAAACTTCCATGGCTGCAGACCAAAAGAAGATGCACTTAATCTTAGAGCCTCTGCAAGTTTGTTAATTTTGTCATCACTTAACTTCTTTGACTCATCAAATTTTTTTGTCGCGTATCTCCAATTTAGTTTTTCAATATGATTCATTTATTCTCCTTAGATAATTTCACTAGAAAATAATAAATCAATATTAAGTAACAGAATAGAAGAAAATAATTTATATAAGATCCTGCAAACTTTAAAATCGATGCTTCTAAAAAATATTAATTACAACGATAATCATATGGATGAGCACGACAGTGTGCTCTTGTTCCAATGCAGCGATAATCAAGTGGACTACTTTCACAATGAGCAGCAGTACCTATACAACGATAATCCAATGGACTTGCTTCACAATGATATCTTGTACCTGCACAACGATAATCTAATGGATTATTACGACACATCATTTCAGAATTTGCACACCTATAATCAGTTGGACTATAGCTACAATGGGCCTCAGTTCCTGCACATCGATAATCAGTTGGACTAGCTTCACAGTGCGCTCTCGTCCCTGAACATCGATAGTCTGTTGGCTCCTGTCGGCAATGTATAACTGTTCCCACACAACGATAACTTGACGGATTTAGTCGACATACCTCTCTAAGCTCTCTCGTCATCCTTTCATATGGTTGATATGACTCATAAGATGAATTTAATCTTTGATAAGGCTTATATGGCTCATAAGCATTTGTATTGAACATTGAAAACGTAAATAAAAATAATAAAAGTAACCTCATTTCAACTCCCGCATTAATGCATTGATGACATTATTTTGCATAAACACAGCCAAAATGTTCAATATGATTACGACAACTAGACGCTCCGCAAACTCATCTGACACTAGTACCATAAAGAAAACTAGTGACAAATTTACCCTAACGACGAACCAGTTTTGACCGATATGTAGTACATGAGAAACTTTATATTTTGTATATTTATTATCTGCTTATTCACCTCTTGTGCAAACTTATCTAACAAAGAAGTAACAACAAACAGAGCACCTGCGTCTTTTTTTTCTAGATGTAGAGATCTCGTATCAAGATTTTTAAATAGAGACACAAGAACAAATATAGTTTTTGATGAAAGCGAGATCCAAGCCCCTCCTCATAATTCTTCTGAGGAAACTTTAATAGATACCATAAATGAAAATACTGATGAACCTCAACAAGTAACAATAAAAGATGAACAATCAAATAATCATGCTCACAATGAAGGACTTAAGAACTTACCTACGACTGATGAGGATGAGCAAGAGAGCTTTGATTTATTTTTTAGTATCGAGGACTCAAAGAAGCTATACGAGGCATATGTTGAAAGTGGAGCACCTGGTGATGCAATTGAATTTCCTGCCGACATTGTTAAATTAGACGACCTACCTGACACAGCTCAAGGGGATTTTTATGAAACTCGTTATTTCATTTTCTCTAAAGAAGGAGAAACAATAAACTATCGCATAAAACCTCAACCAGTATTTAATAAAGGAAAAGGAATTTTAAAAACAGTTAAAAATAAGTCAGAGCTATGGCACAGAACCGAACCCATCACCTATGAAGATGGGACCCCGCTAACCTTCTCTAATGACTCTGAACTTCCTTATGAAGATAGCGTTCGAATGATTTATTCTGACATTGCAGCATCATTAAAACTCGAAGAATATACAAGCGCAAATCCAATATCAAAATCCGCCATTGCCGAAAAAGCTGGTATATCTGAAAAACAAGTTGATACTTTTGCTCTTAGAAAAGATGTTAATAAGTCTCAAGAGAAGTTTCAAGTAACAGATTTATCGCCAGGATATGTTGAAGAGCATCTACTTCCAAGTCAAAAAGATGAATTTGAAGGATTTTCTTCTATCTTTCATATTGATATTGAACGTATTTTTCGCGAAAGAGGCTTTCCGTTTAAGGCACATAACGATATTGGTTATATTGAGCTGACACACGAATCATATGAGGTAATTCCGAGCCAATTCTTTGATACTATAAATACATTAAAAAGAGTGACGAAATACTCTATGGATCACCTGCATCTAGGAGTTCCCTCTGAAAAAGTAAATGAAGAGCAATTTGATACTATAGCAAAAATAATTGAAGCACTCGTTGTCGTCAGTCGATGCGAAAATCTTGGGAAGGATGCAAAAGAGTTAGACTACCGAACATCTAACTTCTCAAAAGGAAATGCAATTGAAGACTGGAGAGGGATGGTAAAAGCTCAACCAAATGAATGGAGTCTCCCGCATCCATCACACAACCTAGAGATTAGACATTACAATGGTATCAACGAAGGAATGTCATTTTTAGAATATGCTGCGTTTTTAAGTTTAGAGAGAAATGAATTACTAATCATTCCAGATTTCAATCCAGTATATGTACGTGATCAGAAGACTCAAAGCATGACACAAACGCTAAGGTTTCTAGCTTTTTATCTCGCTCGAAGAGATGAGTATAAACAACATGCCGAATGGTTTAATGAATTTGCAGAAATGATCGAGACACTTGAGAAAAAATCTCGAAATAAACATGCGGCAAGATCTGAAATTACTGATGCTCACAGAATTGAATTGCAAAAATATCTCAAAAACAACAGAGTTCGCAATATCTTAGCTGATCGCTCTATTTTTTATCAATAAGACTTAGCCCTATTGTCGATAAAATAGATAGGGTATCTTATATACTCTTCACTATTTCAGATAATTAGACATAGTTAAATTCTAGTCAGGGTTATATATTTTGTACGTGACACAATAGCTTCCTACTAACATCTATAACTTAAAAACTATAAAATATATGAGTCTTATAAGGATGCCCCTATGATAGACAGGAGAAGGTCGATATAAATAAAAAAGTATTATCGCTCGAAGATTAAAAGGTAAATACTACAGAAGACGAGTAACTATTTTGAAATCATTTATATCTTATTCATTATTAATTTTATTATCATGTAGCAGAAGTACTCTCACAAAAATAGATAGATATCCAACAAGTGAGTTAAATGGTCAAATCTGCACAGAGATCATTCACGCTCTTACAGACCACTATAAAGGATTCGACCTAGAAATTTTCAGCATAAGTCAAAAACATCTTATTAAAAAACAACTTTCAAGAATATCTATAAATACAAAAAAAGATGAAGAACTTATTCAAGATTATATTGATTATTTATCAAATCAAATACCGCGAGATATAACAAAAGATATAGAACTAATATCAAGACTAAAAAGTGATACTTATGAGTATAATGGTTTCAAAAAGTTTAAGAAAAGAATGGATAAGTTCGAAAGAATAAAGAATGAAATTACAATTAAAACACAAAAAAAACATCAATCTAATAAATCATCTACAGAAATAGAAAAAATTATTAATGATGAATATGTAAAATATAAGAACCTCTATAAAGGGTGCCACACAAAGAGTATTACAGACGAACATAAAGACGGCGGAAAGACCTTTACCTATTTCATGATGGCAACTTCTGCAACAAGTTCAGGAGCATTTTACACTTGGGAAAATCGTAAAGAAGAAGATTTTGGCTCAAAGGTATTCTTTCAAAAGCTCGGCTACGAAATGACCGCTGATGCAATGTGGGCCTTCTTAGCTTCTAAAATTTTCGGTAATCCAGAAGGTAGTTTTCTAAGTCAAAGTATCAAATTATATTTAGCTGACAATTTACTTGTTGCGACAGATGCACTTATTTGGGAGTCCCTCTTTTCGGAAGGAAACGAAGATGCCTTAAAAAGAATTGATACACTAAAAAAGAGTGATAACTTTGATAAAGATCTTAAAGAGCTCGTTCAATTTCTTCAAAGAAATAAAT
>CAWUIU010000011.1:0-22750 GCA_963922285.1 uncultured Oligoflexia bacterium
CTCCCTTCAACCTTGAAAGAGGATCGATTTTAAAAGTTTGAATAATCGTTGGATAGAGACTTTTAAAGTCTAGCACGACGACATGTTCATGAAGGCCACTCTTTCCCTCCATGACATAGCCACCAAGACTAGTGCTATCTTTTTCAATGTCCATCGTATTATTCGCAACAAATCCTCTGCGATGAACGATTGGCAGATAAAGATGATCAAAAGCACGTGTCGATATACCTAGTTTATCTAGTAAGAGGCCACTATAAAGAACTCTTTTAATGAGATGATCTAAAATATTCAATTTTTCATATATATCTAAAACAAGAGTACAGTCGAGTAAATTATATTTTGCAAGGGACATTTTATCTTCATGAAACCGCCTCGTAATTTCTTCGACCTTTTCACTTCCAGTCCCTTCAATATCTTTTGTTCCCCCAAGAACTTCCTTTGCAACTGTGTTTAACTTAAAGTTTTCAAATTGATAAAAAGCAAGTTTTAAAATTCTTGGACCATCAAGAATCGAGCGTCCTGCAATATCTCCAATCCACATTCCACTTTGTCTTTGTGAAAGCTTAACCTCACTCCCATCTCGCCCCAATGAAAACTTTAATCCATACTGCAGGTACTTCTTTTCTAAGAATTTAAGGTCAAATCCAACGACATGCCACCCAGCGATTAAGTCTGGGTCAATCTGTTGGAAGTCTTGCAAAAACTTTATTAATAAGTCTTTTTCATTTTTATAAAAGCTAACTTCATCTGTATCTTCGAGCTCCCCAATCATATAAACATGCTTGATTTCAGAGCGACCCTTATGATGAATACCTATCGAATAGAGATCATTCCCCAAACTCGTTTCTATATCCAGTGACATTATTGAAAATTGAGGAATTATCTTTGAAGTTTTTATTTGTGGATTATAAAAACAGCGATAGCCATTTCGATCAATCTTATCTTCACCATGTGAAAAACTTAGCGCACCATTTATGAATCTCTCCATGAGAAACCGCTCACTTGGCCATATATCACTTTCATAAGTTCTTATAGACTTCGTTTGAAAGTCGCTTTTAGCAAAGAGATATTCTCGATGTGAATAAAAGTATACTCCACTGACAGAACGCCCATTAAATGCTTTCAAACCAAGAGGCTTAACTGTTGCCTTTATATTAGATGGAAGATTCGCATCCGATTCAACAAAGAAAATTGGCTTTTCATTTGTAAAAATTAGCTTAACGACCTCATCTTTATCATTTCCCCCACGAGAAATTAGCTTTACCCAATAGTGAAGCTCCATCCCTCTTGGGCCATCAATGACAGAATCTTGCAGTATAAATCCTTGGTTCATACTGCTATACTACATAAAAGCATTAAGGAAGGTAACCAAAATGAAACATCTTTATCCAAAAATTTCACCTTTGAAACAAGGTCATCTGAAAGTATCAAAGCTTCATACGATATATTACGAACAATGTGGAAATCTCAAAGGTCAACCAGTCGTCTTCTTACATGGAGGACCAGGAGGAGGAATCGATAACGATTACCGTCGATATTTTAATCCAGAAAAATACCACATCATTTTATTTGATCAAAGAGGCTGCGGTAAATCTACACCGTTTGCTGAATTAGAAGAAAATACAACTTGGGATCTCGTTTCTGATATCGAAAAAATAAGAACTGAACTAAATATTGAAAAATGGGCAGTATTTGGTGGTAGTTGGGGATCAACTTTAGCCTTAAGCTATGCCGAGACCCATCCAGAATCAGTAACAGCACTTTTTCTCAGAGGTATCTTCATGCTACGTCAAAAAGAGCTTCAGTGGTTCTATCAAGAAGGTGCATCATTTATTTACCCTGATGCTTTTGAAAAATATAAGGAAGTTATTCCAGAAAATGAAAGAGATGATTACATAAAGGCTTATTACAAGAGACTTACGAGCCCCGATAAAGAAGTTAGAAGCCAAGCAGCGAAGGCATGGTCAATCTGGGAGGGAACAACAAGTAAGCTCATTCCAAATAAGGAAAAAATCGAAAAAGCTGGGGCTGATGAGTTTGCAGATGCGTTTGCACGTATTGAATGCCATTTCTTTATAAATAAAGGTTTTTTTGAAAAAGAGACCTTTATCTTAGACAATATTGATAAAATAAGACATATTCCGGCTATTATTGTACAAGGTCGCTATGATGTAGTCTGTCCAGTAGAGTCCTCTTGGGACCTCCACAAAGTTTGGCCGGAAGCAAAGTATACGATAATTGATGATGCCGGGCATGCACTTAGTGAAGACGGAATTACAAAGGCTCTTATTGCAGCAACTGATGAATATATCGAAACAGGAAAAATAGGACATTAAAATGGCAAAGTTTACATCGACGAAGAATTTTTATGGATTCCCATGTACTCATAGACAATGGAAAGCTGAAAGTCATTGTCGCTTTGTTCACGGTTACAGTCGCTCCTTCCATTTTGAATTTGAATGTAGTGAACTGACAAAAGAAATGTGGGTAATGGATTTTGGTGGACTTAAGGAAGTAAAAGCATGGCTTGAACATATGTTTGATCATACATTTCTCGTATCAGAAGATGATCCGCACAAAGAAGCTTTTACTGAGCTTGATAAACAGGGTGTCATCCAAATGCGAGTCCTACCAAATGCCGGTATGGAAGGAACGGCAAAATTCGTTTATGATAAAGTCAATGAAATGATCCAAGAAAAAACCGAAAAAAGAGTATGGATCACGAGGGTCGAAGTAAAAGAGAATGAAAAGAACTCTGCTATTTATATTCCTTAATATTATGAGCTGGCATAACCTATGTTATGCCGAGTACTCCCTTTCTCCAAACACAACAAAGAAAATTCATAGTAAACAAAGATTTACTGTCTCAACTCAACCTCTTCTCCTAACTGACCTAATACCAAATATCGAATTTGATATTAAGGTTACATCTAAGTTTAGTTTAAGCACTCATGCTGCCTACATAAATATAGATAACTGGCTCTTTGATTTGAAGATTACGACAGCTGGAGTGAATATAAATTATCACAATAACAGTGTCGGCAATAATTCTTGGGTATTCGGAGTTGGAGCAGAATTATTCTATGGGGATCTCAACGTGTTAGGATACACCTCTGAAGGACTTGGATTTTTTCCTAATCTAAGTATTGCTTATCGATGGTATAATTCGCGCCGACTTCTCTTTGAAATTGGAACATCTGCTAGTATTTCACAGCCAATTGGCTTCTTCAACGTAGGATACACTCTTTTCTAGTTATCCAGGGAGTTCACCTAAATCAAGAGATAAATTAAGCGTCACAACAGACTCATTTACCTCTGTATCGAGATCGGATGATGTATGTATTAATTCGATCATTAGGTCTATTTGACTTGAAATCAGGTTCACATAACGAGGTGAAATTCTTTTAGTTAAGGACTTTCGTTTCAGATTCTTAAACTTAAATATCTCACCTAATTCTTTATCCCATAGATCAAATTTTTCATAAATCTTTTTAATCTCCTTATTATAAGCACGAGGCATTTTAACATCGCGACTGACAGATCGATAGACATTACCTTCTCGAGAAATAAGTTTATTTGTAACAAGTTTAGTAATAGAAGGACCTATTCTTTTACCTAATGCTTCCTCTATTTCTTTTAAACTTAAAGAACGTCTCGCAAGAGTAAGAAGAATGAAAATATAATACAGAGATCGCTCTTTCCCAAGGATGGAAACTTGTCTAAATGTAAATTCAACAAAGCTATTATTTATTATTTTTGGCTGATTATATTTAGCTTCATCTCTTAATATATGACTATGGTGATTCTTCATTAAATGATCACAATCTGGAAACTGTGAAACAAAGTGCAATTTTACTAAGTTCTCATACTGAACTATTGAAATATAATTTTTTAGGAGACTGAGCACCTTTGGAGACGGTATCACCTTACCCGCTTCGATTTTTATGTAATATGAATAGTTAAAGAGATTATCTTCCTTAGTCGCTAGAAAATCATAGAAAGACTTTGCGCTTGAAAAGCCTAGCTCCTTTCTTATTTTTTTCAAATATTGAGAAAAATCCTTATAAATCATTTTATAATTTTAAATCATTTTTTAATTCTTTCCAACTCTATCTATATTTTTTATAAAGCAGCAAATAATTAAAACTCCAAGGATAAATATGAGAATTTCACTAATCTTAATGATAATTTTTCTTTCAAATATAACTCTTGCTAAAAACGGGGTTGAAAGAGGACGAATAAGAGTAGGTCCTAACTTCAATTATTCTCAGGAAGGAAAGAGATTCTCTTGTTCTGAAAGAACACTAGGCGGTGAATCATTTGTTGTAATGACTCCATCCCTTGAAGTCTTAGAAAACGAAATTAATATTGAATATAAATACCTAAAACTTGCATGCGCTTATAATGGATCTCACTACAGGAATAAAATTGTTGAATTAAGACCATCGGAAAACTTTGTACTCCATGCAAACAAAGGCCTTTTTGATATGACATATGACTTTTCTAAAATTATTCCTGGTTCAAAAAATATAAGCCAAGGGATATCATCATTTAAGTTTGAAGAATTCTTTTCAAGTAGAGAACTAAAGAAAATTCAAAAGGGTAAGAAAGTAAAAAAGAACATAAAAATACATCTTGTAGAAGATGTTCGTGTAACAAGATCTCAAGCACAGATCGAAAACTATTCATTAAGCGCTGGTTTTTACAACTATAAATTAAGCTTTATCAAAGTAAATGATAAAATTACTTATAAAATCGAAAAGTAAGATGACCTAACAAGGTGTCGAGCCCCCTCAACACCTCTTTCAATTGCCCTATTTAAACGGCAGAGACAAGCCGAAGTGGCACTAAAATAAGCACTTTTTCTAGTAAAATCTTACCAAAATAATTTTTTTCTATTTATATAAACCGCTTTTGCACGACGCAACATATGGATATCATTGATAAAATATCACTCTTTGACTTAGATCAAGAAAATATTTGAATAGAGAGCTTATAAAAGTATGACAAACAAGTCACTTAAATAATGTATACTCCTTCTAAGACTCGTTTAATAGTGCTTAGAGAGTAAAAAAGAGAGAAGATTATGGACATTAAAAAGCTTGAAAGTTGGATTGATTTAAATGGTAGACCACTTGTTATTGCCGGTCCTTGCTCAGCAGAAAGTGAAGAGCAAATGCTTGCAATTGCACACCAAGTTAAAGAACTACAACAGGCAAAAGTTTTTCGTGCCGGAATTTGGAAACCAAGAACAAGACCTAACACATTCGAAGGTGTAGGGCTCGTAGGACTTCCGTGGCTTCAAAGAGTCAAAGAAGAAACCGGAATGCTCATAACGACAGAAGTTGCTAATGCTCAACATGCTGAGCTCGCTCTTAAGCATGGAGTTGATATTTTATGGATTGGTGCGAGAACCACAGTTTCTCCATTTGCTGTCCAAGAAATTGCTGACGCTCTTAAGGGCACAAATATTCCAGTAATGGTGAAAAATCCTATCAATGCCGATCTAGCTCTTTGGATGGGAGCAATAGAGCGCTTTAATGCTGTTGGTCTAACTAAATTAGCCGCCATCCATCGAGGCTTTTCAACTGCAGATAAGTCGAAGTATAGAAACTTACCAATTTGGTCAATTCCTATTGAACTCAAAAGAAACCTACCTGACCTTCCTATCATTTGTGACCCTAGTCACATCGCGGGAAGAAGAGATCTTATCGCAGAGGTTTGCCAAAAGGCAATGGACGCTAATATGGAAGGATTAATGATTGAAACACATATTAATCCTGACAAAGCACTTAGCGATGCCAAACAACAAGTCACACCAGATGGTTTAAAAGAAATAATAAACGGTTTATCTCTTAGAAACGAGCATAGCTCCGATAAAAACTTCGAAGAATCACTTGATAAACTCAGATCAGGAATCGACAAAGTTGACAGAGAGATTATCGAACTCCTTCATGTAAGAATGAATGTTGTAAGAGAAATTGGTGCTTGTAAAAAAGACAACAATGTCACTCCACTTCAAATAGATAGAATGGACGCTGTTATGAAAGAGCGTTGTCAACTTGGGAGCAAAGTTGGCCTTGACGAAAAATATATTGAAGATCTCTTCCATGTGATTCATACTGAATCTGTAAGGCAACAAACGAAGATTATGAATGATTTTCCGAATCAAAAGAAGGAAGATAAATAAGCATTCATTTCTTGAAATGACATGGAAGTCAATTAATGAAGTTATCAAAAAGAGTTGAAGAAATTGCTCCTTCTGGCAGCATTGCAATCGCTGAACAAATCGTTACTTTAAGAAGATCAGGAAAGAAAATTATTGGTTTGAATGTTGGAGAGCCAGATTTTGATGCCCATAATGATATTATCTCTGCAACTCAAGATGCACTACATTCAGGGAAAACTCGCTACTCTCTTGTGGCCGGCGAAATTCAACTAAGAGAAGAAATTGCTAAATACGTTAACAAAAAATATTCGATCGAATCTGAAGTCGAAAATATTCTCGTTGGAAACGGTTCAAAGCAAATAATATACAATACATTTCAAGCAATCATTAACCCTGGAGACGAAGTTATCGTTCCTATTCCATACTGGGTAACAATCCCAGAATCAGTTAAGCTAGCTGGTGGGAAGTCGATATACGTAAACTCTCAAAAGGATTTTCATCTCGATATTAAAGCTATCGAAAAGGCTGTTACAAAGAAAACTAAAGCAATATATATAAATACTCCCAATAATCCATCTGGAGTCGTCTACACAAAAGAAGAACTTAAAGAACTTGAAGTAATCCTTATCAAACATGATTTGATTCTTGTTTCTGATGAAGCTTACGAAGCGCTCGTTTATGATCATGATTTTATCTCTCCCCTTTCAATATCGGAAGAAATGAAAAAGAGGACTATTTGTATTCAAAGCTTTTCTAAAACTTTTTGTATGACAGGATTTCGTATTGGCTATATGTTAGCGGATAAAAATGTAATTAAGAGTATTTCAAAGTTTCAAGGCCACTTATGTGGAAATGTAGCACCTTTCACTCAATTTGGTGCAATCAGTGCGCTTAACAATCAAGAAAAAATTCTTCGTCCAATATTAAAAGAAATGAAAAAAAGAAGAGATTTAAGTTATGACCTTTTTTCCACTCTTTTTCCATGTCATAGACCTGAAGGAGCCTTCTACCTATTTCTCGACATTAGGCAGTATATAAAAGATGGTCTTGTGAAAGACAGCTATGAAATGGTTGAGCTTTTAATTGAAAAAGGTGGTGTTGCTCTTGTTCCAGGTTCATCATTTGGTCAAGAAGGCTTTATTCGACTTGCCTACACTGCTGACACCGAAGAAATCAAACAAGCATATGATCAAATTTCAAAGGTTTTAGTATGAAAGTAGGAATGATAGGTTTCGGACGTCTTGGTAGACTTGTTGCATCTCATATCGCAAAAGACTTTGAATTATATGTTTATGACAAGGTTGACTACAAGAAAGATATTAAGGCTCTAAAAGCAAAACCAATGGAATTAAAAGAAATAGGCATTTGTGATATCGTCATTCCCTTTGTCCCTATTAGTGCTTTTGAATCAATCATTAAAGATATCGTTCCCCACCTAAAAGAAGGTGCGCTTCTTATCGATGTTTGCTCTGTTAAAGAACATCCAATTGAAGTTATGAAAGAGAACTTACCAGAACACATTCAGATACTTGGTACTCATCCTATGTTTGGACCAGACTCTGCAAAAGATACTTTATTTGGTACTAAGATAGCTCTATGTCCAGAAAAAATTGATCGTAATCTCTATAATAATATTAAATTTTACCTACAGAGAAATGGTATTAAAACTGTTGAAACGACAGCTGAACAACATGATCGAGAAATTGCACACACTCTTGTTCTCACCCATGTAATTGGAAGAACTCTAGTTGATCAAAAAGTTGAAGATCACGAAATTGACACCAAGGGTTATCGTCGTCTCTTAAAAATTCTACAAACTGTTGAAAATGATAGTTGGCAGCTCTTTGAGGATATGAATAACTATAATAAATTCTCTAAAGAAGTTAGAGAGTCCTTCAAAACATCTTTAAACAATATTTTAACAAGGCTTGAGCATTGCAAATAGGATTTCAAGGAACTCTAGGCTCCTATTCCCAAGAAGCTCTATATGCTTACTTTGGAAAAGATGGGATAACTCCCGTTGGTTATGCTCTAAGTGAAGAAACTTGTGATGCATTGGAAAATGGTGAAGTTACCTCTATTATTTTACCAATAGAAAATAGTATCGTTGGTAACGTTGATATTAATATGGATCTCATTTTTAAGCATAACTTCTTTGCTGTTGGAGAAGTTTTTCTTCCAATCAAGCACTGCCTACTAGGAAGAAAAGGTTCTAAGCTCAAAGATATAAAAATCGTTCATTCTCATCCGATAGCCCTCGCCCAATGTCATGACTTTTTTAAAAAAAATGGTATTAGACCTGTACCAGAATTTGATACTGCAGGAGCCTCCAAACTATTAAGCGAGAAAGATAATAAAAACGAAGCGACGATTGCCTCAAAACTATGTAGTGAATACTATGATCTTGAGATCATATCTGACACTGTTCAGAAAGTTGAAATTAATATTACTCGTTTCCTCGTCCTTGTTAAAGAAAAAGATATTCCAGATACACTTCATATGGAAAAAACGAGTATCGCTTTTACAACTAATCACAAACCTGGTGCACTCTTAGGATGTCTACAAGACTTTGCTGATCACAATATCAACCTGACAAAGCTTCAATCCAGACCTATCCCAGAGAATCCCTTTATGTATATTTTTTATGCTGATTTTGTTGGCTCTCTAAATGATCAAAATGTCATTAACTGTTTAAGAGAATTAAAAGATCATACTAACAAAATTAAAATCCTTGGCTCTTACCCTCGTGGAAAAATTTAGAAAGTATAATTTCCAGAAATAAGAAAGTCTCTTGAAGTCATTGAATACTGATTTGCTTTCATCGACAAGAACTCATATGTTCCAGACAGTCCAAACTTATTTGTTAATAGATAATTAAGAGAAGCTGTAAAATTAATTCCACGAGAATCAGTTAACTCAATTGTCTTATCCTTAGCTGCAAAAGGTATTCCTAACTTAGAAACAATACTAGCTTGTTTATAACGATACTCTAATCGTGGACCCATCGTTATAAAATTGATGCGATTATTATATATCTCAAGAGCTAAATTTTGCCGAAAAGATAGTCCTTGATAATTTGCAAAGATACCTAAATCTAACGATTGATTGAAAACTGCTAAGCGACTATAGTGAAGCTCTGCTTTGTAAGTCATATCGAGGTCATTCATCACCCCACCCATATAGTCCAGCCTTAATGAAGCTCCCAATCTTCTTCTAAGTTCACTACGATTATTTCTTCCAACAAAATCAAATTCTAGTTCATAGCGTCCTTGAAACTCCTGAGTTGATGAAGCATTTTCATTTTCAGTAGATAAATCTATATATCTCGTAAATGTTCCAGCGCTTAGCTTTGAGCTATTAAATGAATAGGCCATGGATTTAATATTAAAGGTTCTTCTTGAGGGAGCACTCATAAAACGAGAACTCTCAAATTGTTCAACTTCTCTTGAAAAGCTATAATTATCAAAAGTATCTTTCTTAATTAATTTTTCTTTAAATGTTAGATAACCATTTTCATTAATATCAAAGTTTTCTTCAAATACAATATCACTTACAGGGATTTTTATTTCTGTATCATAGAAGGTCTTGCCATCAATAGTCAGAATATCCTGATTTAGTTGAATATATTTTTGAATATTATTATTAAGATAGGGCTTGATTCCCAGAGAATAAAGAATTCCAGACAGACTCTGCCCTTTGCTAACTTTGAAAAAATAAAAATCGTCACTTGCTTTTAAGGAAAGGGCCCAAAGCAAGAAGGCCACTAAAATTAAGTTTTTCATAGAGAAAAATCATCTCTAAAATTCAACTCTTTGTGAATAGTTACTTAGTGTAATAATACAGTATTAGAAATAGACGCTGCGCAAATCTATTGAATTTACAATAACTAAATAAAAAATCGTCAATTATGTCGCACTATGCAGCCTTTTTTTCAGAGGTACAGAACTCATTAAACTCTTCTACAATACTACTAGGATCTAAGATTTCAATATTATCCCGATTTGAATACAACCACTCCATTAAGTAAATTGATCTTTCAACTGAAGCGGCCCAGATAACATCACCATATTGATTAGTCGTTGTATAAGGATGACCAAGAAACATTAAATCACTAGGCATTGCAATACTTTTTCCATGCTTGATTTTGAGAATAAGGCGTTCATCTGAGCCTTCAACAACGCGCATAGCATGAATGAATTCCTCTATCTCAAGCCGCGCATACATTGATTTATAAGCATCATCTTGAACTTCAATATCCTTAATCTGCGAGAGCTCGATTGATAGAATTTTTTTACTTTCGGTATCTTCACCAATTACTCCAATTGACTCATTCATAAAGAGAACACGCCAAGGAAGAATTTCCATTGAAGAGTTATCTAAGAATACACATCGGATAATTCTCCCACTTTCAACTGCAATTTGAAAGTCTTTTGCTAATTCACGAAACTCATTTGCCTCAAGTAAAACATCGCCAAAATCTTTATGCCAGATTAAAGGAGATAGAACAAAGTTCTCTCCCTCATTTTCATCAATGTTAAGAGTCAAACCATATGAGTTTGCCTTTTCTAAAAATAAGAAGAATGTGTCTTTGGTGATGTTATTGGTTTCTAAAAAATCTGTTAGTCTAATCGCATTTTTCAACTCTTCTAATTGAAAAAGGATTGTCCAAAAATCATCACGCTTATGTGCCGTGTTTATGCTCATGCATATACTCCCAAATAACCTACAAAGCCTATCGGGTATTGCGAAAATTTCCTTTAGTTGTTTTTCACTTTAATAATGAGATAATTATTCTATGCTACTGAAATCACTAACGAAATATCCTCTACTTATGGTCGGCTTCCTCTTTCTGGCCATCTTTTTATTTCAACTTAGAGATCAAGGATATTTCAAAAATAGAGCTGATAAATTAATCCCAACTTCTTGCAAGGCAGTTAGGGCCCGTTTAGATAAATATCTCCATAAAACATGGAAGCTTAAATGTCAGAAAAACAACCTTGAAGTTGTCATTCCTGTGCCTAAGAAAACCTTTGCAAATATAAGCACCTCTTCACCAGTAAAGATGAAAGAAGAACTCAGATCGGGAATGTATCGATTATTAGCAAATAGCTATATTTCGATTTCAAAGTACTCACCACCAGATAGCCTCGAAAGAACAGATATTATTTCAATCAGTTTAAGACATCCACAAATTCATGTTAACTCTGTATCAGAAGGTAAGCATGTGGTTAATCTTAAGAGCATGAAGAGTTTTGATAAGATAAAAGAACACTTACAGAGAACGATTCAAATTCAAGAAGTTTTCCAATAATCACCATTTAAAGGTAAGCACTCAAAAGACTGTGACTCATCGTCAAGTTGAACTTCATAGCGAAGAGCATGTAGATAAACACGATCAGCTTCCTCGCCACCATATAGCGTATCTCCAACGATAGGAAAACCCAAGAGCGAGAGCTGCGCTCTAATCTGGTGACGAAAACCTGTCTCCAAACTTATTTCTATTTCACTAATATTCTTTTCTTCATCATAATGGGCTAACTTATAAGTAGCAAAACATTCGATTCCATTAACCCTCTCAATAACCTTAGAACCTTTTGCACCACTTCCCTGAAGCTTATGAAAGTGCCGACCTTCCCTATCAAAACGCCCTCTGGACAGCGCAAGATATGTCTTTCCTTTTATAAAGCGACTAAAGTCATCTCTAACTGCAAGAGCTAACTCTATCGACTTTGCATAAATTAGGACGCCACTAGTAACAGAGTCTAAACGATATAGAAGTCCTTTTTCATACTCTTTCATATTCATTGAAGAATATACTCCTCGTGCTCGTAAAAAATTCAACACAGTATTATTTTCTAAATAGCTCTGTGGATGACCATGAATACCATCGACTTTATTTAAAACAACGACTTGTTCATCCTCATGAATAATAGGCATCTCTAACTGACATACGGGATTAACAAGTGAATGATTCACAAGATTAAGAGGAAGGACAATAACATCACCTCTTTTAACAGTACGACTTAGGAACTTTTTCTTTAAAAACTTTTTTATTTGATTTTTAGAAAAAAAGAACTCCTGAGTCAGGAGTCCTTCTATTGTCTCGTGATCAATTAAGCTTGAAAACTCGACGTCTCTTTTCATTAGAATGAATCAACTTTATGACCATTACTATCAAGATCTGTTTTTCTGATGATAAATTCAACCCTTCGGCTTTCTTTATCTATTCTTGCTCTTGAAGCATTTGGAATCTTAGCTTGCCTCGTATCCCCATGAAAAACAGTTGATATTTTTTCAGGAGGAACACCTCTAGAAATCAAAGATCTCGCCACAGCAGCTGCTCGAGCTGCAGACAAGTCGAACGCATCTCTTTGTCCATCTCTTGAGATTTCACCACGAGAAGCATGACCAACAACAAAAACAGTCCACTTACCTTGCTTTAGAAGACCGATTAATCTTTCATAGACACTAATAGGAATTTTTTCAATTTCAACAGATCCATTTTTAAAGAAGATTTTATCTTTTATACGAACTTTAATGCCTTCAGGCTGTTCATAAACATCAGACTCTTCAGCAAGATTACTCTCTTTTAAATCAAACTTCATACTCTTTAAGTCTTCGTCTGACTCTCTATTGATTTCATGTTTATCAAGTATCCCTTCCATTGTTAAAAATTCAATTGGAAAAGGCTTTATTGGCGTTTGTGATTCCATCATCGTTGGAAAATTATCAGGAGACTTACCTCTTTGAATAACTTCCCCCTGCTTTAAAACGTTACCACCAAAAGCATTTCTAATTGAACCTAGAGCAGCTTCATACTTAGCAGTTTCAGTCTTTGCAAAAGATAATAAAAGAACGAAGAATGTTAGAAGTAGCGTAACGAGATCCGAAAATGTCGCCATCCAACCGGGTAGCCCGGGAGGACACTCGGGGCACTTGACCTCTTCCGCCATTGCTCCATCATCACCACCGCCACCGGCAGCTGCTGCTTCATTTGCTCCTTCTTCAGCCATGACTCCTCCTTAAGCCTAACTAACAAGATTACTCTCCACCACCTTCGTCACCACCAAGATCTCTTTCAGCTGGTGGTAAGAAAGAACTAATCTTCTCGATGATCATTCTTGGATTTTCACCGGCAACAATTCCTAATGTTCCAGCGACAACAATGTTCATCGATGCCATCTCGAGAGATGAACGATATGCAATTTTATTTTTAATTGGGTTACAAATAACGTTGGCAATAATCGCACCATAGAACGTTGTCAAAAGGGCGACGGCCATGGCAGGACCAATAGCTGATGGATCGGAAAGGTTCTGAAGCATCTGTACCAGACCAATAAGTGTCCCAATCATCCCCATGGCAGGACCATCATCGGCCATCCCTTGGAAAATATCAACACCAGTCTTATGTCTTGCTTCAAGTGAATCGATATCCATTTGTAGAATAGCTGAAATAACTTCAGGCGGTCTGTTATCCGCAGCAAGAGTCATCGCCTTCTTCATAAAAGCATCGTCAACCTCTGCCTTTTCAAGAGCAAAAACCGACTCCCTTCTAGCGAGCTCAGCTAGCTCCTTAATTTTTAAAATAGTTGATTTAGGATCAGACGCCGTGAAAAAGACTGCCTTCATCCCTACTTGTGCAATTACTTTTACAACTTCCATAGGCCACTTAAAAAAAGTAACCCCAATAAGACCAAGTCCAACAACGAGAACTGAAGGTACGTCAATAAAGATGACGAGTGATCCCCCAGCAAGGATCGAACCTAAGATTGCCCCAAAGGCGACGACTATACCAATGACCGACGCTATATCCATAACAAAACATCCCTTTTATGTTTCCTCTAATCTAAGTGTCGGAAATCTGAAAAGAGAAGTTTAGCTAAGGAGCTAAATTTAAAAGAAAAAGGGAAATTTTTGCTTAAACAAATTGAGTACTATAGTTGGATATTATTTTAAATAATGTCCAATCTATAATAGAACTGCAAAACTGTTATTTCAAAGAGAAGTTTCTTTTACTTTTTCTCAATATTCTTAGATATTCGTTCTTAAAATCTAAAATAACAACGCTTTTTCCTTCAAATAGCTTATTACTGATAATTCCAGCGATTTCAGATTTATACTTACTAAATTTAAAGTTTGCAGCGTCACTATCAGCAAAAGTGATTGTTGGCTTTTTAAGCATTATGTTACCAATGAAAAGATCTTCACTTGATGTATTCGTTATAAAATTAACGTATTGATTCCATGACCAAGCCTTGAAAATATTATTGCTTTTATCTTCTTTCGATTTCTTTGTTAGCCTTTTCCATGTCTCATACTCAACAATTATATCCGAGTTTCCACCGCCAGTGTCAAACATAACAGGAAGTGCTTCATTATTACTTGACCTTAAATTTATTATAAAACGATTTGAAGTGACTCTTGCATTGATTGAATAAAATGATTGTTTATACTCTTTTTCGACTTTTCTATAATCTGGCGACATAGAAAATGATTTCTTGATATAATCAATAACTAAACTATTATTTTCAAAGAAATCAGCACCAATAGTTCCAATCGGCCCCTTCGCCCATATTTTATTGCAATCATAATTCTTTGAAGTATTATACAAGTAAAAGGTCCTTTTAAAGACTTTACCCACAAAGTTTATTCGATGAACTTGTTTCTTTATTTTGCTAGATTCAGCAACTTTTGAAAGTTCCGCTTTACAATATTTTATATAGCTTCTAGGGCTCCCTGTATCCAACTGAAAGTAAGTAATTGGCTTATCTTTAAATTTGATAGGAACCAATATTGAAGAACCTCTTACCTTATACTTCTGAAAAAGAAGACCTGATTCTTCACCTTTACAACTTAATATCAGAATGAACATAGACACAAAGAGTAACTTCTTCTGGAAAAGGAATAAATATTCAGGGAAGTTGTAATTCATAGAAATATCTTAACAAAATTGTTATTAATTATAAAAGCTATGTTTTGAATTCAATTTCTTTGAAAGATCGTGTTTACAATTATCTTAAATAAGTCCCATTACATAAAAGAGGAGAGACTCTCGTCTCCCCTCCCTCTTAGGGATCTAGGATAGTCCATAAATAAACCCCTCTTCGTGAGGGGTTTTATATTTCTAGGAACGAATTGATAATTTAAAAGAAAGTGAAATAATTAATCTTTCAAAATTGCAAAAAAAAAGCCTAGCTAAAAAGCTAGGCCGTATATATCTTGGAAACAATTCCTATGTTTCAAAGAAATTCCCCCACACAATGAGGCTACTTAAGATCCAAATTCATAAATGTTGAATCTAATTGCGAAAGCATAATTTTTCTAAGCTTTTCAATATCCACTGTTTCATCTTTTCCAAAAAGCTCAGCTTGGATAAAGTCAGCTGGTACACCAGACATCTTTGATAAATCCTCAACTGATATATTTTCAGTCTTATTAACTACATTCGTTGCGTCTGTAATATTGATTGACATCGTACACTCCCTTGTATACTATCCAGCACTCAAGATATCATAATCTCGCTACGTGCATGCATTCCGTTGCTTTTCTGTCGTGCAAAAATCATATCGATCAGGTTTTACCATTGTCAAAACTCTATTGTTCAATGTAAGTTTTTATTAGAAACTGTCTGTTTAAAAGAAAGCATCAAAATAACTTGATACTTTTGAATAAAGCTCATTTAACTCTTCATCTTCTTCACTCAAAAGGGTAATCCCCCCTCCTGCACCATATCGAAGAGTTTCATTGATTAACAAAGCTGTACGTATATTAATTGAAGCCTTTGAAAATTCTTTTGTCAGAAAAATTGTTGATCCGGTGTAATGACCACGAGGGCTTTGCTCAATCTGCTTAATCAAACTCATTACTCTCCTCTTTGGTGCACCGGTTATACTACCACCAGGAAAAAGCGCCATAAGGACTTGATACATATTCACAGACTCGTCTAACTCTACTGAGACTTCGGAATACTGTTGAACCAGTCCAGGAACATTAAAGTAACCCCTTTCTTTTTCAACTTGAGAGAAGTTTTCACCAATGGCCGACAGATCATTTCTTAAAAGATCCGTAATAATATTCAGCTCAACTCTATCTTTCTTTGAACTCTTAAGGTCCTCAAGCTCATGTGAGCTTTTGGTGCCTTTTATTGGCCTCGTAACTAGTTTTCTATCTTTTATTTCAAATAGACACTCTGGTGAATTAGATAAGAGTGTTTCATTTGAGCTTGCATTATTTAAAACGTGAGAATAATGAGAGTGATACCTGGTTCGAGAAATAAAGTTTGCGATAAGCTTATCTCGGTCTTTGAAGTCACAAGTAAAGACGTGAGTTAAATTTAATTGATAAGAGTCTCCTCGCAAAAGAGCGTTTCTCGTTTCTAAGAACATCTTCTTATATAAATCAGAATCGAGACTTAATGAAGGACGTTCAATAGCATGGATCTCTTTAGGTAGCGAAATCTTTTTAACTATTCGAAACTTATAAATAGTAAATAGCTTATCATCACTTTCACTATTACTAACTAAAAACTCACCAAGTTCGTAATTAGTTTGTATGATAATATTTTCATTATTTAAATCAAATAATTTTATCTTAGAAAGAACGTCTTCAATTTCTTTTCTAGAAAACTTTGCAAGTGAGTAATCGATAACATCAATTGGGTCTTCAAAGAGAAAGTATTCTTTCTTATGATAAACGAGAGCGAATGTGTCCTTAGTGTGGAGCGTTTTCATCTGCATAAGAGATGTTCTCAAAACTTGTGTGAGCTCCTACAAATGTTAATTTTGCAGTACCAACAGAACCTGCCCTGTTCTTACCAACGATAATTTCTGCAACACCTGGCTCTTTAGTATCAGGGTTATAATACTCATCACGGTAAACAAACATTACGATATCCGCATCCTGCTCAATTGCTCCAGATTCACGGAGATCAGCTGTGTTTGGACGCTTATTAGGTCTGGACTCTACGGAACGATTAAGCTGAGAAAGTGCAATAACTGGACACTGAAGCTCCTTGGCCATTGACTTTAGCCCCCTTGAGATCTCAGAGATCTGCTGCTCTCTTGGAAGCGCTTTGTTATGTGAGTTCATCAGCTGAAGGTAGTCGATGACAATTAAGCCAAGTCCTTGCTGAGCCTTAATTTTTCGACAAGCTGACTGAATATCAAGAAGAGTAACCCCACCATCATCATTTATAAAGATTGGCATTTCAGATAATTGCTGAATAGCCTCCCCAATTTGTCTGAGATCTGTATCAAGAAGTGTCTTCTTTCTAATACGACTTGAATCAACTTTCGCTCTTTGCGTAAGAAGACGCATTGAGAGTTCTTTATTTAACATCTCCAGAGAGAATATTGCGACAGGTAGCTTAGAGAAGTCACACGCATTTTGCGCGACGTTTAGAGCTAGAGCGGTCTTCCCCATTGCAGGTCTTGCTGCAAGAATAATCAACTGACCAGGCTGCATCCCTAAGAGCAGCTCATCCATTTTTGGATATCCAGTTGGGATACCACTAATCTCACCTGCAACTCTTGAAGTATCTTCAAGTTCTTTTAAATTTTCCTTAAGACAGTCATTAAGTTTAGCCATCTTTCCTGACTTAGCTTCATTGGTCAGTTTAAAGAAGCTGGACTCAACCTCTTGGATAAAATCGGCAGCATTTCCAGTGTAGTCAACACCCATATCAGAAACACGTCTTGCTGTTCTAACAATCTCTCTTAAAGAAGATTTATCTTTTACAACTTGTGAATAGTGGCGAATATTAGCAGAAGATACAAGCTCCTCTGTAATATCGAGAATAAAAGCCTCTCCCCCTAACTCTTCAAGTTTTCTCATATCTTTTAATTGAGAACAAAGTGTTACATAATCGATTGGCTTTTTAGAGTGGGCCATGTCTTTGATAGCATCAAAGATTGTTCCATACTTTGGGTGATAAAAATCAGCACCATCAAGTTTATGATCACTAATTTCATCATAGGCATTCGAATCGAGAATAAGACAACTAAGAAGAGATTTTTCCGCAAGTAAGTCATGTGGCAATTCGTTCTTCGCTCTCGTCATTCTACCCTCTTTTGTTAGTACCAGGAAGACCCCAGTGATTTTTATTTAGTCCTTCTAAATATAAAAAGCTCTAGGGTCCTGGCACCTAAGAATTAACTTCTTAAAATTTTATTTGCTTCAATTTTGAGTTTTTCATCGTCAGAAAGTTCTTTACCTTCTTCAGCAACAACATCTCCACCAGCAGCTTCAGCGGCCATTTGCTCTTTGATCTTCTTAGCTTCAGCTAATTCCTTAGCTCTTTTTTCAGCTTCTTCAGCTTGCTTAGGATCCATAGCAACAGTTACTGTAAATGCTGCTTCAACACCTGTGAAAACCTTAGCTTTTACTTCATAAGTTCCAACCGCTTTGATTGGGTTAGCAAGTACTAAGTGTCTTCTTTCAATGTCATGACCTAGTTTACCAAGTTCTACTGAAAGCTCTTGAGTTGTAACAGAACCAAAAAGTTTACCGTTAGCTCCAACTCTTTTAATTAGGTTAAGAGTAAGACCGTTAACTTTTTTAGCTACATCTTGAGCAGCATTTTTATCTTCAGCAACTTTCTTCGCTAGCATTTTTGTATAGTGAGTAACTTGTGCTTTATTTGACTCATCAGCTAATACTGCTAATCCATTAGGGATTAGGAAGTTTCTAGCATGTCCGGCAGAAACATTTACGATTTCTCCAACATTTCCTAGAGACTTAACTTTCTCTTTTAAAATCACTTTCATGATATATCTCCTTCATTTTTTTTAAAATACTTTCTAAAGTTGAGCCATAGATCTAACAGCCCAACAACTGCAATAATTTTGTTAGCAGAAAAAATGGTTAAAATAGTTAGAAAGCTCCTAAGAAAACCGAAAATTTTCAAATACGATAAGAAAGCTAAATAAATGGACATCCCTTGCAAGAAGTAAAGACCTCCCATACAAAGTAAGACATTTAAACTCGCCGTCTTTACAAACGCATATTGAAAACTATCAGCAATCAAAAATAATGCTAATCCTGCAACAACAATATAAGCCCCATATTCAGGAACTTTGAAATTGACCAGATCTAAGCGTGTGAATCGATAATTCCTATCACCACTCCAAACTCTCTTATTTCTTAGAGCAACATAGAGGCTAAGCCACATGATTGCTGAAAAAATAAGAAACATAACGGCAAAACGCATTTGCTTTAAAGACTCAAATTCAGCCTTTGCTGCTACGATTTGTTCATGAACTCGAGCGTCTGCTTTCATTGCCTCAAAAGGCTGTAAAGTAACTACCTCTAATTCATTGAAGTAATCAACAAGAAACGATTTACCAGCAACTAGCTCTGTACCAACCATCAGTACAGTGAGAAGCACAGCTAATCCAACACCTCTTTTTAAAAATTCTCTCGCTGGGTTATTACCGGAAACAATGACGTAGAATGCAGCAAACGAAAAGAGTGTTGCAAGTATCATCTGTAAACCATAACCAAGTAAGAACTCAAAATTACCACCAACTTGACTCATCCCTAGTGCAACTGTGACAAAAACACCTGAAGCAATAAAAGATTTAGCCATACCATAGAGTAAAAATGAGAATAAAAGTGGAATTGGAGCTAACAAAAATAACGAACCACTAAGAACAAGAGTAACTAGTGAAAGAAATCCAGCTCTTAAAAGTTCAGACTGATAACTTTTGTTATCACCTGAATTTTGAATATAGTTGTTATTATTAACCATCATCTAATTTCTAAAATTATTCTGCGTAACGATTTGAAATATGAGAAATAAGACCAATATTTCTCGCTCTCTTAATTGCAGACTCAGCCCATCTGTGATGCTTTCTAGAAACACCAGTTACTCTAGCCGGAGAAATTTTTCCAAACTCATTGATTAACCAGCTGTAAGTCTTTGGATCTTTCCAATCCGCATTAACTTTATTAACTGTGAACCAACAAGTTCTTCTCTTTGCAAATTTTCTCTTGTCTTTCTCTGCCGATCTTTCAAGTTCGTCAGTTTGAGAACCGTTGTGAGCTTTAGAGTAAGGCGTCTTGTAAAGCTTGATAAGCTCTTCAGACTCAGAATCTTCACCAAGCTTAAGTGTAAGCGACTTGTGTACTTGCTCGTTAATCTTCATACGACGTGCAAGTTCAGTGTTAGCTTCAACATTTGCTCTGTAAATGAAGTAGATGTAGTGACCTGTTCTTGAACCATCACTTGCAGCCTGAGCAAATTCTTTTCTTCCCCAGTCATCAGTGAGTAGAACTTCACCTTGGAATTCTTTTGCCACTTGAGCAACCATATCTTTGATTTGGTCAATCTGCTCTTCAGTAGCACTTGATCTAGCGACCAACGCTAATTCATAAATCATACAAACCTCCTGAACAATTTATATATAATTGGCCCATGCCTTAATTAACATGAGCGAGTATCTGTTACTAAATGTGGTGCTAAATTAGCAAAATCATTATCGAAAGTAAACGTTTAAACTAATGAAAATAGATATTTCAAAGCACTTAACTTACTGATTTTACATTTTTCAAAAGAAGTGGGTCTATAAATCTTATTTTATGATCTATTGCTTATTTTGGTATTTCTGGGTATGAATGATTGCTGTCGATGAAAAGGGAAATCACATATGAAGAAACTAATCATAACATTTGCAGTAACTTTTATGAGCTCTGTCACAGCGACTGACTTTCTCGAAGAATTTGATGGCAAAACTGTTAGCTGTGAAATAGCCAGTTTTTCAAAAGACCCAATTCCTAGTATATTACGCAGTCAGTTTCGCGCCGATCGAATATACATAACTTTTGATTCACAAAGTCCAATGGCAAGAATTGGTATGAACGTACCACCAGAAGAAGTTCTCTATGTTATCGAGTTCAAATTAGTCGATAATAAGCTCGGTGTCTTTAGTCAGTTTTTTACAATGGATATAACCAAAACTTCATTTTCAAAAGAGGGTTCAAAAAATATCATGCACTATGAAGATGAAAGAAAGTCATATCGACTTGAGTTTTCGGAAAACCTCATCAGAGATAAATATAAATTCATTAAAAATGGAGATATGAAATTCTCTTGTCGCTCTCTCTTTGACTGGTATTAAGCTAATATATAATCAAATAGAACCTGTACCTGCACATTAACATCATCGAGCTCAAGAACTTGATGCTTTGCCATACTTGAGACAAGTATAAATTCACAGCACATGGCGACTAACATTCGTGGATCATCAACTGCATCAATAAGATGTTTGATCTCTGCCTCACTTTTAAAATAATTCTTAGCCCATAAAGTAAAATGGCCTTTTAGTTGTTGGTAAACGAGAAAGTTTTCAGGCATGACAGAATTGAAATCAATGATCTCTCTTGCATCAGCAATATTGTATCCAAAAGATGTCATAGTGGATCGTAATATTTCAACTTTCATTTTAGGCTTAATGAGAATGGTTAACTCTCCATTCTCTCTTCTCTCTAAAATTTGTGGAACCCCAACACCGCAAATATTTTTAACATAGTGAAGAGACTCGTGCTCAATTGAAACAGACTCAGGTTCTTCTTCACGAAGTCCCATACACAGACCAATCAATTCATCGTTAGAAACAGCTTGTTCAACCATTTCGAGATAACGAGGCTCAAAAATATTTAATGGTTTGTTTATGACTGGAAAATAAACCATGTTAGGAAGCGGAAATAGAGAGACTCTTAGAAGGGCCATACCATTTAAGAAAAGATCTCAAACTGTTCAACGTGATACGAGTTTTCTGATCTAATTTGTAATGTTACACCAAAACCTTCTTCTAGGTTTTCAATAAGATCGAGATCTTCACCACAAAGTCTTGCAGTAACTTCAGGGTGAGCAAAAATTGAAAACTTCTTCGAACCAGTTTTTCTAATATCTTTTGTTAATTCACGAACTAATTCATAACAAACTGTAAGAACAGTCTTTACTCGCCCTGTACCTTCACAATACGGACAAGGTTCACAAAGAACTCTTGTTAGAGTATCTCGTGTTCTCTTTCTCGTCATCTCGACAATACCAAGGTCTGAAATTGGAAGAACCTTCGTTTTTGCACGATCTTTCTTTAACGCTTCAACCAGGGCTTCATAAACTGCCGAACGATTTTCTTCTTTTTCCATATCAATAAAATCGATAATGATAATTCCACCACAATTTCGAAGTCGTAATTGATAAGCAACTTCTTTAACGGCTTCTAAATTTGTTCGAAAGATTGTCTCTTCAAGATTCTTTCGACCAACAAACTTTCCAGTATTAACATCAATGGAAACAAGAGCCTCTGTTTGATCAATATTTAAAGATCCACCAGATCGAAGATATACCTTATTGCTGAGACCTCTTTCGATTTCACCATCAATACCGTACTTTTCAAAGATAGGAGTTGCCTCATCATAGAACTTAGCCTTACCTTTTATTTTTGGTAAATACTTCGTTGAAAACTTTTCAACTTCTTTTAAACTGTTCTTATCATCAATATAAATATTATCGACATCTTCATCAGTAATATCTCTAAGAACTCTTTGAATGAACGTTAAATCTTCGTAACATAATGT